>JANMYC010001043.1:0-3037 GCA_031381715.1 Saprospiraceae bacterium | reverse complement strand
GTTCTGATTTTAAAAGTTTAAAACACTTTATCCGAACATAGTGCGCTTAAAACGGATTTTATTCGGATAATACTCGAATTCAATACGAATCAAGTGTGGGTTATAACATCTTTATTTTGTGTCGATAATTGGACTTATGTTGAATTTTTATTTTTCTGTTTGTCTTGTCCTAGTTTCAGTCGAGCTTAAAAGTTAATATAATACAATATCCGTAGGAGTAACTTTCAAAACATACCAATCCGCCATTTTTTCTAATTGCCCTTTGATGCTGACAGGCAATCCGACAAAAGGTAAAACCTCTTGATTGATGGGTTCGCCATTTTGTCCAGTTAACAAGAAATATTGGGCTTCTCCTTTTTCATTTTTAACCACCAATACGGGTGGAATACCCCCTGAAATACACCGAATGGCACAATCCCGATGCGGTTTTCCGAAGCCTGGTTTCATCACGCCGAAGTAGCATTTTGAATCCACGATTTCACCTTTCAGTTGTACTTCACCGAGGTTTGACTGTTCTAATTTAGGTACAATAGCTGTATTTTTTTTGACACTTACTAAGGCGTTTTCCTGTTCAGTTAACTCCATAAGGGTTACGCCATCGTGGTAAATCAGCGTGCCTCGCAGTTTTACATTGCTTTGAGCCTCGATAACTCCTTGTTTTTGATAGGCTTCTAAAAGTGGTGCCGCACCATGTTTTAAAAAATTAACCAATAAAATGGACTTATAAATGACTTGTCCATTGGCATCAGTACCCGTTAGTACCCGCAGCATGGGTACAGGTTGGCTGTACACAACGCCTTCTAATTCCGTCAATCTGCCGTATTCAAATTGACTGGTCGGCATCTGTTTTTCTGAACGGGTAATGATATAAGCAGTTAAAAGCACAATAACTACCAATATACCCACCACGATTTTTATGGTTTTAGCAATGCCTTTTGGTGCATTTGGATAGTAGCCGATATAAAATTCTTTTTCCTGTTTCATTTTAATTCTCATTTGTGGGGTGAATTAATAGCGGTTCTATGAATGTGCCTTCGGGAAAAGGTTTAGGATTTACCCAAATCTGTTCGCCCTTTTTTAAGAGTTGAAATGTGGACACTTTTTCAGGAAAAGGTGGCGGAGAACAGCCGTCTTCGGGTCGGTATTGGTAGCCATGCCAGGGGCACGTGATGCAGCCATCGGCGGTTATTTTACCTTCACCCAAAGGGCCATTTTGATGTTTACAGACATTTGAAACAGCTGAAAATTTATTATTGTATTTAAAAACGGCTATGCTTTCATTGCCTGTATGGACAATTTTAGCCCGATTATCGGGTATTTCATCAATATTGCCGACTAAAACATACCCCTCAGTATTGGACACATTTTTAGCAGTATCTTGTCTATTCGTTTTAAAAGCAGCCATTAGATGCAAAGCAATCACTGTGCAAAGACCAATGCCCAATAAAATAATAAGTGCAGGGCTTTTTTCCAATTGAATGATACCCAAAACGACGTGCATGATGATTAAACCATACGCCACATAAACCATCATGTGTAGGCTCTTCCAAACACGAGGGCTTAGGTTTTTTAACCAAAAATCATGGCTCGTTGCTGCCATTAAAAACAGAATCATTAAAGCTATAAAACCCAATGGTTGAAATGGAAAATGAATCGCTGCGGGAAAATGTCCGCTTGATATAAATACCGATACCAAGGGATTAACATCGCTGCCCGCATGAAATTGGAGTATATTAAAAATGCCGTGCACGGCTGCCATCACAAACATACTCACCCCGAGATGCCTTCGATTATAAAGGAGGGGTAAAAAAACGGTATTGATTCTGCAAAGCGGACCGATACACAATATTATGTGCAGCATTAGCAAAGCCAAGGTGCCAAACGCTCGAATGATGAGCGTTTCCATCGTTATTTCAGGATTCAATACCAGATGTAAGCCGATAAAACTGCCTAAATACACAATCGAACCTGCCGCAATAACTGAATCATATACTTTCTTTTGTGGATTCCAAAGGATACCCGTATAATTAGCACTCATTTTTTATTTTTTTAAGACGATTTGTTCTGTTTGTTTTTGTTTAATCACATCATAAACTGTCAAAATCAAGGGTGATTCTGAAGTGACAGTATTGGGTGAAGAGAAATAATAAGTATCTCTATTGTCCAAAGCACCCAATACGATTTGCAAGGGTTTATCAGCAGTCGTTGAGAGGTAAAGTTGGTTTGCAGCACCAATAAGTGGTCTTAATACTGTAAGTTCTATTTGATACCCCCCATCAGTATTTTGGCGCAAATTGACCTTCAAAGAGGATGTTTCTTTGCTTTGAATGACATTTGGATATGCCGCAACTGCTGTTTTATTAAAATTATCACTCGGCATTTTGGGAATATTGAGAACTGCCCATACAAAACCGATGGGTAGCATAATCCCGATGGTAAGCCACGTGTAGTAGTGGCGAAGGCGTAATTCGATAATCATAGTTTGGTGTAATTTTATTTTTTTAATATCAATACTCTAATCTAAACCTAAAACGGATGCCCCATTTTGATACATTAGGGTTATCGAGATAACTCAACCTACGGACATAATCCAATCGCACAACTTTAAAAATATTGCCGATGCCGACGCTTGCCTCCATATAAGGTTGGCTGTTCAAAGCGTAAGTCAACGGTTTTTTAGTAATTTCATCAATCGGAAATTTTAATAAGCTGTTTTGGGCTGTTGGCACATTTCGAGCATCCAATCCGCCCCATAAAGCCTTGAATGTGATGATTTCACGCCATTGCAATTTTTTCAAAAGAGGGATTCGACCAAAGAGAAAGCCACCGAAATTATGTGACATACTGAATGAGACATATTTATCGCTCACAAATTCAAAATAATTCATCAAGTTGTAAGGCTCTAATTGATATGCGTACGTTTGATTGGCACGATGCACCGTGAGCAATGGAAACGGGACTGACCCAATGGTTCGCCCAGCTTCAATAACCGCTATCGAATAACCTATGGGAGAGAGGTAAAATGTTTTCCGCACTT
>JANMYC010000301.1:0-3555 GCA_031381715.1 Saprospiraceae bacterium | reverse complement strand
GGCATCGCGCCCAGCCTCAATATAGCCTTCCACCACAACGTCATCGGCTTGGTCTGGTAAATCAGGATTGTACTCTTTTTCACAAGCAATGAAGCCGAATATGCTTAAAAAAGGGATGATTATATGTTTAAATTTCATTTTCAAAATTTTTATTTTGTTCAATTTCATTCCATTTCATAGGGCTTCACCCTATTCTGATGTATGTCGCCCTTTCAGGGCTTACTAGTGAAAAAATCATTAAAATGTGCGTTTAATGAATAATTACGCGTATTTTTTTCACTTTTCACTTTTCACTTTTCACTTTTCACTTTTCACTTTTCACTTTTCACTTTTCACTTTTCACTTTTCACTTTTCCCCCGAGTGCTCGGGGTCACTTTCTCCCCTTGTCGCCATTTATAATTCCATGTGACTGCAGGAATGATTGGGAATAAGGTCACTTGGAAAGCAGTGGCTTTTGCCGTGCCTTTTTCAAAAGAGTTTTTAACGTCGTAATACACAAAAAAAGGATTTTGTTGATTGTAGGCATTATAAACTGAGAATGTCCAACTGGATTTAAAGCCTTTTTTATCGGGTTTAGGCGTATAAGTAGCGCCAAAATCGAAGCGGTGATAATTCGGTAATCGCAATGAATTGCGGTCGCCGTAGTCAATATTGAGTTTTTGATCAATAAAAAAGAGGCTTTTGAGGGGTGTAAAAGTATTGCCCGTTGAAAACACAAAATTGCCATTCAAATCCCATTTTTTACTGGCTTGATAATTGGCAACTATGACCACATCGTTGATTCGGTCATAAGTGGAAGGGTACTCCACGCCTTTATTCACATCAGGGAATTTGCGCAGCGTGCGTGACCAAGTGTAGCCCACCCAACCATTGAGCCGTCCCTTCGCTTTTTTAACAAAAAACTCCGCGCCGTAAGCTCTGCCTTTACCAAATACGAAGCTTTGTTCGACATCTTCGGCTTGCTTAGCGACATAATCTTCGGGATAATCAATTTGATTTCTCAAATTTTTGTAATACACCTCAATCGAAGTTTCCCACTTATTGTCATTAAAATTCCTAAAATAGCCCATGGCATATTGAATGCCGCGCTGAGGGGCAACCAATTCTGAACTGGGTACCCACACATCGGCAGGGAGTGAGCTTGTAGAATTAGAAACCAAGTGCAAATACTGAGTGGTGGCCGTGATGCCAAATTTCAAGGAACTCACTGCATCCAAATTGAGTTTGCTGCCCAACCGGGGCTCAAAACCCGTGTAGGTTTTCACGACTTCTCCTGATTTATAAACTTTATCGTTTTTAGCGGATTTATAAGGACCAATATGTTGAAATGCCGAAAGACGCGTGCCGTATTCAACGGTCAATCGAGGGGTAACTTTCCAAATATCTGCTACATAAACGGCAGTTTCATGGGCATATTTAGCGGCAATTTTATCGGCATTCGTGAAATTTTGTTCGCCATTGGTGAAAGATGCGACATTGGGCGTTAGGCGATGATACGTGTAATTAACCCCATATTTCACGGTATGTTTTACGTTGGCAAACCAGTCAAAATCCACTTTTGCGTTGTAATCTCTGACACCACTGAATACTTTGAGCTTGAAAACGTCCTGCCCTCCATCCACTTGAAAATCGTAATCATTATAAATTGCCGAAACATTCATGAATAGTTTTGGGTTAAAAACATGGTTCCACCTGAGCGTTGCAGTAGCGTTACCATAAGGTAGTTCAAATGTAAAACCCCTTTCATTGGAGTTAAAAATGAGCTTATCCCGCCCGAAATATCCACTCAAATAAAGACGGTCTTTTTCACTGAGGGTATAATTGACCTTGGTATTTAAATCGTAAAAATAATAATTCGTACCCGCAAATTTGGTTTTATCAATGTACGGTTGAGCAATATCCAAGGCATAAGTCCGTCGAGCAGAAATAACGAATGAACTTTTGTCTTTTTGGATGGGTCCCTCCACCGTCAGTCGGCTGGCAATCAAGCCAATGCCGCCTTCTACGCCGAAGTTCTGATTATTGCCCTCTTTCATTTGAATATCCACTACGGAACTCAAGCGACCACCATATTGCGCAGGCATTCCTCCTTTTATTAAAGTCGTGTTTTTAATAGCATCGGCATTGAAAATACTGAAAAAGCCGAGTAAATGCCCTGGATTATACACCACAGCTTCGTCGAGTAAAACCAAGTTTTGGTCAATCCCGCCGCCTCGCACATAAAACCCACTGCTGCCCTCCACGGATTTTACCCCCGGGAGCAATTGAATGGATTTGAGTACGTCCACTTCACCCATCAAAGCAGGGATTTTTTTAATATTTTCAATAGGCATTGTCACCGTTCCCATTTTGGTATTGGATACGTTTTTGTCTTTTGGCTCGGCGGTGATGACAACCTCTTTCATCACGACCCCCTCAGTAATGGCGATGGTTTTAGTAATATCAGCGGATAAATCCACTTCAAATTCCTTATCCGCGTAGCCGACATAGCTAATTTTGATGGTGTGATTGCCCTTTGGAAGAGTGAGCGAGTAGAAGCCGTAAGTGTTGGTGGATGCGCCTTGCGTGACATTGGTTTTATCGTAAATGTTCACGCCTATGAGGGTTTCGCCCGTTCGTTCGTCTTTGACATAGCCAGATAGGGTGAAATTTTGAGATATTCCAACGGTTATTGTGCTGATGCAGAACGTGAAAATGAGTAAAAATAGTCGGGTATTCATTGATATTGATACAGTTTATATTTCAGACACTTATTGAGGGTGAAACCCCTATTTAAATGAATGTTAGATGTTATAGCGTTTGAAACGGTTTAAATAATCATTATTAAAATCAAAAAATTGGATAAAAGTTGTCGTTTTAAGTGGAAATCAGATTAATCGTTTTTTATTGAAATGATAGAATATTCCAATATTCAATTTTTAAAGACGTTTTAATAGGTGTTATATTCTATTTTATAGTGCAAAAATAGGTGTAGGCAGTGAAAAAAGGATATTTTATCTATGAGCTTTTTTAAAAGATAGACTAAATGAGCGATTTTATTTAGGAAGGGACGTTGCGCTTTACAAAAAGAACAAAACTGTTTTTACCTTTGTGGAATGATTAATATTGATGAGATTTTAAGGGGTTTCACGAAATTAAATGTCCTTATTGTGGGGGATGTGATGATTGACCGTTATTTGCATGGAAAAGTGAACCGCATTTCGCCCGAAGCACCTGTGCCTGTTGTGGAATTGCATAAGACTGAGGACAGACTGGGCGGGGCAGCTAATGTGGCACTCAATATAAAGGCTTTGGGCGCGACGCCTTATTTATACAGCATAATTGGCGCTGATACTGAGGGGGGGATATTTTTGGAATTGATGCAGGAGAAACAGCTCCCTTTAATGGGTATTATGCGCTCAGAGGAGCGAAAAACGACGGTAAAAACGCGGATAATGGCGGGCACTCAACAAATGTTGCGGGTAGATAGTGAAATGACGCACGATACTGAGGGGGTGCTTCAAAATGATTTTGTGGTGCAAATTGAAATGCTTTTGAATCAAAAAGATATTCAC
>JANMYC010000276.1:0-5488 GCA_031381715.1 Saprospiraceae bacterium | reverse complement strand
TTTTGCATAAAATAGGCAGGACGCAAAAAAGTGTAGTTGATTTTGCTTTCCACAATCAGTTTTTCTATTTTATTATGCGGAATAATTGTACTCTTTTCAACGCCTTGAACGGAGATAAAAACGATGTGTTTTATACCTGTTTCTTTCGCCATTTCAATGAGTGGTTTAAAGTATTTTTCGGTATCCGAAATTTGTGGCGGACGCAATAAAAAGAGCATATCGCAACCTTCCAAAGCGGTTTTATAGGTTGTAGAATCCATAAAATCGAAGCACACAAAGTCTGTTTTACAATGGGCTAATTTTGCTTTATCCGTTAAAATATCTCTAACACCCGCGACAATCTGTAACGTGTGCGACATTTTCAAAAGCGACTTGATAACTGCCATACCGACATTTCCCGTTGCACCCGTGATTAATACTTTTTTCATTTTATTGCTTTAAATTATTGGTTTATAAATTGTGCTACCCCTCAGTATTCCAACCTTTTTTTAACGCCAAAACACTTTTCTATCTTATTGATAATCAAGCATTTATAAATTTTACCCCTCAGTCATGCTTTCAGTCATGCGAAGCTTGATGGCGCAAAATGCGCTCACTTGATGAAGCCAATGGCATCATATTTTGAGTGTTTTACCATCCTGTTTCAAAAAACTAAAATAAACCATCACCAATCCCGCAATCGAAGCCGTAGAAATAAAAGTCGCTTGGGGACTAAACTGATTCCACATAAAACCCGCCCACGAACTCGCTACCAAAGTTGCCAAACTACTAAAACCCGCAAATGTACCGATAGCCGTAGCCGTGTCTTTTTTATCCGCAATATTGCTTATCCATGCTTTGGCGACCCCCTCAGTAGCGGCGGCATATAAGCCATAAAAAAAGAATATCGTGTAAAATGTCGTCAATTTTTCAGCATAAGCAACGCCTGTGTAGGTGATTGTAAACATCGCCAAACCAAATATCAAGGTTGTTCTAAAACCCACTTTGTCGGCAAGGCTACCCAAGGGATAGGATGCCAAAGCATAGACAATATTGTAAAAAATGTACAGATACAAGACACTTGAATCGCTCAAACCTCGTTGTTTTGCGATGAGTAGTAAAAAAATATCGGAACTGTTGAAAAGGGCAAATACCAATAAAGCACCCGTCACTCGCTTGTAGAGTAGTGGGCTTTGTTTCCAATAAGACAGAAATGAAAAGAAGGAGAGACCAGGCTTTATTTGAACTTCTTTGGTCGGGATTTCGACGTGCTTTTTTTCTTTTATCAAAAATGTCAAACCAATGACGGCGATGCCTGGGATGAACGCTAAGAAAAATAATGTTCTGTATTGTTCTGGATAATATGCGAGATAAATCAAAGCACAAATTGGTCCAAAAACAGCCCCTAAAGTATCCAAAGACCGATGAAAACCAAACACTTTTCCCTTGTTTTCATTAGTGGTTTCATCCGACAACATTGAGTCTCGTGCGCCCGTGCGGATGCCTTTGCCCAACCTATCCAACGTGCGGGCAAGGAAAACCCATAACGGAAAAACGAACATCCCCATCAAGGGTTTAGAAATAGTACTCAACGCATAGCCCAATCGCACAAAAGGCAATCGCCTACCCATTGTGTCCGATAATTTGCCAAAAAAGGCTTTACTCAAACCCGCAGTTGCTTCGGCAACGCCTTCCAAAACACCGATAAGAGCAACTGAAAAACCAATGCTTTTCAGATACAACGGCAAAACTGGATAAAGCATTTCACTCGCTATATCCGCAAATAAGCTCACAAAAGAGAGTAAAAGGATGGAACGGGTAATGATTTTTGCCATGATTTAAGGTGATTTTTGATATGCAAAAGTGGTGTGGTTGAGTAGGGCAAGCGTTACACAATTATGAGGAAGAATTGTAATTTTCACACATTTTGTTAAATAAAAAGAGCGCAAAGAGACCCCTCAGTATAAACGCTCTTTTTCAGCATTTTTTCTCCGATTGTACACAATTCCAAGAGCAACCGATACAATTAATTCAATCGAAAAAACAAGCATCACTTTCCAATTTATTTCTAACTGTAAAACGCCTTTTTCGCCGACAAACAGTGCCAATCCAATGCAGCCATTGAACCATGCGTGGCTTAAAATGCAGAGAAATAGATTATTTGTGTATTTATAAAGTGTTGTGAAACTTGACGTTAGAACGATACCCGATACCAAATACAAGCCGAATGGCAATTGACTTTGTATCGTCCCGTGCATCCACCACAAGGGCAAATGCCACACACTCCAAATGGTGCCAGCCACCAAAACAGAAGGTAAATAAGCGGTTGTTTTTTCTAATTGTGGTTGCAAAATGCCCCGCCAACCCAGTTCTTCTAAGCCACCCCAAAGAATTAAAAAAGGTAAATTAATCAACATAGATAACATAGAAACAGGCTGATGAATACCAAAAGAAATCCAAATCATAAAAAAACGCCACGTTGAAAATAGCACAAATACACCCCACATTTTTGCGTCTATTTTTCTGCCAAAAACAAACTTTATAAAAGACAATTTATCCTTATTTTCAGAGAATTTTCGATAAATAATATAGCCACTAATTGCGGGAGCTAAACCGCCAATTGTGTAAGGAATCCAACACAAAGGCGTGCCGTACCAAAGGGTGTCAAAATATTTATTAGCTATGATAATGATGAACCAACACGACCATGTTAGCGCAAAAGTGTAGAGTAAATAAAGGCGAATTTTGCGCCATGATGGGCTGTTTTGTTCCATTTTTAGTTAAAGATTAAAGGGGAGGAACCCCTCAGTATTTTGCACCTTTTAACACGCGATTTATCAAAAGGTCGTTGAATTTCCCCTGTTCTTCCACAATGGGAAAATGTGCAGAATTTTCAAACCAAATCAACTCCTTATTGGGTGCTTTCAATTGGTTAAAATAATGTTCGGCAAGCATAAACGGCACTTCGTAATCATGTTTTCCCAATGCAAAATAGATGGGTACTTCCAGATGTGCAGCCTGTTCTTCCAGATTGACGGACATGAGTTCTTGCCACATCAAATGCGTAGATTTTAACGTGCCTCTTAAATAATTCACCTTATCAACCAACGTGTATTCCGTCGCACCCATCAGACGTTTCAAAACAAGCGGGATTGCTCCTTTTGAACTACCGTACAATTCTCCACCATATTTCCCCAGTAATTGCCGCTGTTTCAACAATTTTTTCTGCCAATCGCCGGTATAAGGCGGTTTTCCCATATCAATGAGCGTCTTAACGACATCTTCATCGTGTGCGTTTTTAGCTTGTTCCAATGTCCATTCGTAAGAAATCAACTCGTTCTTTTGCATGTTTGCAATCTGCCCCATTCCGATGTAAGCGTGGTATAAATCGGGTCGTTTCTGTACCGCCAAAACGCCTATCGCACTGCCCCAAGAATGACCAACGAGAAATATCTTTTTTTGATTGAACCGTTGACACAATTTTTCCGTCAATTCGCAAGCATCTAAGACAAACTGATTGATATTCATATCCGAATTAGGCTTATTGGAGGCAAAAGATTTTCCCGCACCTCGTTGATCCCACAGTACGACCACAAAAAGCTTTTCTAATTCGGCAGTATTTTTTTTATACAAACACATTGCGGCAGAGCCTGGTCCACCATGCAGAAAAAGGATAATAGGCTTGGTCGTGTCCATGCCACGAACCAAAATCCATTGCTCGGTATTGCCCAACTTAATTTTTTCGAGTGCCGCAATGCTTCCTTTCACAATTTGCCCATTAGCGTCTTTTATGGGCGAGGTATAGGCAGGGATAAGCCATAAAATACCGATGATTATTAAAATGAGTAAAAAAAACCGACCGACGTATTTCATAGTTATTTTTTATTTTTTCATTTCTAAAAAATTAAGTGTGAAAGTGTTTTCACAGCAAGGCAAAAGTGGCGGGTTTGATGGTGATAAGTGTTACAGAATTATGGAGAATCGTTGCAATTTTCACACATTTTTTAAAAGGGAAAAGGCATCTATACCCCTCAGCATAAACGCCTTTTTTTAATGAAAAAAACGCTTGACTATCGGTTTGATAATCAAGCGTTTGTGATTTTTATACCCCCTCAGTATTTTGAGTCTTTTAAAAGAAAATATCCTTATTCAAATCTTTTTGAACCAAATCATTATAAGGGCTTTTCGCTAAACCAAAGACAGAAACCATGACCAACCAAACCGATTTTTTAGTTTTGGTTTCATCTCTAAATTCAGCTATTTTTTTTCTTAAATTGTCTGAAAAATGTTTTCCCGATGCGTCTTCTACCATAAATGGCGACGAAATGGGAACGGTCAGAATTAACGCATTTGTTTAATTCTTTGATTTCATTGTCTCTTCCTATAAATTTCATTTCTATCTTGATTTGGCGTTAAAGGTATCAAAACGTATAGATACCGCCAAATTGAAAAACGAGTTTAATTTTTAAAAAACAGTGATTTCCAGATATTAGGAAGTAGACCTCAGTATAAACGCCTTTTTTTAACGCTAAAACGCTTGATTATCTCTTTGATAATCAAGCGTTTGTGGTTTTGTTCCTTGCCGTTAGTATTAACTCATTAATGTCACTCGATAAATTTTCATCTTGCCATTTTCTCTCTATCTCAGTTGATTTACCCGCAAGTTTTACAGCTTTTAAAGCATACGCAGCTGCGCTCAATGAATGGTCTGCCATGTGAGCTGTTGCAACAGCGTGACCAACTGACCGAGCTACGGCAATTTCAATTGGATTAGTCAATTCATTAGCAACGGCTATTGCGTTAAATGAAGCATTTCTTGCGTCACCAACCGAAGCATTATCTTTTGCCCATTCCTTTGCTATTTTAATGGCATTGGTCAGCCGTATATCAACTTTACGTGTGATTAAAGGCAAAACATTTTCAACACATTTACAAGCCCATAAAATTAGTTGTTTATGGTGGTCTTTTGTCAAAAGTCCGCCACGATGTTCTGCAACAAATCGTTTGTCTCTCATTTTCATTTAAATTTTTTGATACACTTCCTCAAAAGGAAGTCTCATTCTGTCGCCCCAAACGCCTTGTTCTTCTCTAATGCCGCAGGATATAACCATATTGATTTCTGCACCATATGGTAATTTTAAGATTCTTTTTACTTTTCTACTATCAAAACCTTCCATAGGGCAAGTGTCATACTTTTCGTTAGCCATTGCCAGCATAAATGTTTGAGCCGCCAAAGCACACGTTTTATGAACGACAACCCTCATATCATTTTCAGATACTTGGTAAACAATTGGTCTAAATAAACCAATAATATTTACTATGATTGTTCTGATAATGCCAAAAATCCCAAAAAAGCGTAGGTACAAAAAAGGCATTATTCTCCCGTAATACATTTTCCAATTTTTACTTCTTTTCTCTTGTTTTAATTTAGGACTATTTTTTAACACATTTTCCGTTTCTAACGTCCTCATTTTTTTTGCTCTCGTGCGATACAAATCCTGCCTTGTTA
>JANMYC010000274.1:0-10006 GCA_031381715.1 Saprospiraceae bacterium | reverse complement strand
ATGAATATTAAGCTCATTTCACCACTTGAGGTCGTCAAAACTTGCATTGAATATTGGGAAAAACATCAAAATACCATTTCAATTGCCCAAATTGAGGGTTTTGTCCGTCAAATTATCGGTTGGCGGGAATACATGCGGGGTATTTATTGGGCTAAAATGCCCGAATTTGCCCACCTCAATTATTTTGAACATTCTGCTCCACTACCCTCTTTTTACTGGACGGCGGAGACTAAAATGAACTGCTTGCACCATGCCATTGGTCAATCTTTGGATAAAGCCTACGCCCACCACATTCAACGTTTGATGGTGACGGGTTCCTTTGCGCTGCTTTTGGGTGTCAATCCCGATGAATTGGATAAGTGGTATTTGGGCATTTATATGGATGCCATTGAATGGGTCGAAATCACGAACACCCGAGGCATGAGTCAATTTGCGGACGGTGGCATTGTGGGCACAAAACCCTACGTGAGTTCAGCCAATTACATAGATAAAATGAGTGATTATTGCAGCAATTGTCATTACGATAAAACGAAGCGGCATGGTGAAAAAGCCTGCCCTTTTAATAGCCTTTATTGGGATTTTTATCACCGCCATGCGTCAAAATTGGAGAAAAACCCGCGCATAGGCATGATGTATCAAACTCTGAAAAAGATGAACTCAGAGGAGGTTGCTTTGACTTTGGAACAAGCAGATTTTTATAAAAAAAACGCCGATAAATTGTAATTGAGTAATGCGTTAAAACTCAAAACCTTCAAGATTTTTGCTCAGATAATTCTTATAAGGTTTTGCACTCAAAGCACCCGTCAAATCCAGAAGACGAACGTATTCACTGGTGATTTCATGGGCGATTTCAATGGCTCTGAGCTCCAATTTATGTTGCGTAATTTGCAATTCTAAAATTTCAAGTGGGGTAATTTGAGCCAATAATTTATCGTTTTTAAGCATTTTTTTAATCAAACTTTGCTCAATTCTGTCATTGCATAATTCATATTGTTTCAATAGATTTTCCACCTTAACATATTGAATATCAATGGTTTTCTGGTTGGTTTTAATCGCCAGTTGATAATCATTTTGAGCGTCGCGCAGTTGTAATGCGGTCTCGCTTTTCTTAAAATTATTATTGCCCGGAATGGGAACAGTCAAGCCAAAACGAACTGAAAAATTATTGACCGATTTCTGTTTATTGGGCGTTTCTAATTCTAAAATTGGGTTTTGATAGGCGACTTGAACAAAACTAAATATTTGCCGATTTTGAGCCATTTCTACTTCAAAATTGGCGGATGCCAACTTGTTTTGAGCATTGCGATAATCGATAATTGGATTTAAAGATTGCGTCATTTTTTGAGCATTGATGACTTCCGTAATTTTAGAAATGGGTATAAAATCTGCGTAATCCAAACTCGGTAAAGCATCCGATAAAAGATATTGCTTGATTTTATTTGTTTGAAATTGCACCGCATTCTCTAATTCCGAAACCGCCAATTGAAGCGTATTTTTATCATTTTCGGTATCCAATACATCCTTAATTTTAGTATCCAACCCCTTGTCCAGCATATCAGATAATACGCTATGTTTTTTATCCAATAAAATGTTCAAATTTTGCCTCTTTGCTTTCAAATCTTGAGTAAAATTCAGCGTTACCAAGGTCAAATATCTATCAAAAAGAGCTTGTTGAAGTGTCACTCGAGTTTCACTTTCCAAGGCGCCAACTTGGGCAGTTTTAAATTCTTTTTGCTTTTTTATTTCACGCAAACTATTGGTACTTAACACCAAGCCATAAAAATCCTCATTGCGGATATTGCCATAAATAGTGTCCCCGTTGGCGTTGCCATTGATGCCAAAACGCGCTTCCACTTTTTTAATAATGGGCATATCGTACTTCAATCCCTTCGCAAATTGGCTGATTTGTTGCCCATATTGGAAACGTTCATCTTGAACGAGGCTGCTCAAAACATCTTTTGTTTTCAGCTTTTGAGCACCTAAATTGGCAATAAAAACAATAGAAAATACTATAAAAAAGGCTTTTTTCATGTAAAAATCAACATTTTGCTTATTATACTGAGGGGGTAAAAACCGTGCCACCGCTTCATGGGGTGGTAACGTTTATGGTATTAAAATCTAAATTACTGAGGGGGTCTATTGGATAAAGAAATGACAATTTTTTCTCCTATATAAAACTTATTGGTATCGGGCATTTGAATAAAAATCTCCCTACCCCATGCTTTCACTTCCACAAATTTTCGCAATCGCAAAGGCAATTCCACTAACTTAGGGCTGCTCCCAACGATTGTTCCTTTCGTTAAAATAGCTGGCCGTGAAGCGGATGAAATGCCCACTGAATCCCCTAATTGAAACGGCACTTCCGTGGATTCGTGAATGAAACCAATGATTTTATTTGGCTTTTTAGGATTGATTTTTATCATATCCTTGTACTGAGGAATGAGCATGTTTTTACCCATATTCACTTGCTCCACATAACCGTCCATTGGCGCTATTAAAAAAAGCTTATTGCGCTCCAATTTCACAAAATCTATATCTTTTTGTACTTGATTCAGCTTTGCTTGCGCAATGACTTGATTGGCTTGTCGCTGTGAGTTAATTTGAGCTATTTGCTCTTGAGTTTGCTTCTCTAATTGTACAATTGACTCTTGTAATACCTTAATCTGCTCCGATTTACTACTGATTCTATTCGCATTTTCGGTATTATAAATATTCTTTTTAAGGGCTAATTGCAACGAATCTTCCGTTTGAAGTACCCTTATTTCGGCTTTTAATTCTGCAATCCGTGCCGTTTGACGAGCTAAAAGAACATCTTTATCTTTATTCAAAGTTTCATTTTTGGCATTTTTTTCAACCTCTAATTGATTGATGTCCGCAAGTTTTTCAACCGTCGTTTTATCCAATTCTGACCGATAAAAAATGGCTAATGTATCCCCTTTTTTAACTTGATTGCCCGAAACCACCCGAATATCTTGCACCAAAACCGCGTGTTCAAAATTGAGCGTTTGGGGCTCAGTTTCAGCAGTTCCAAAAAAACTAACGGTACTTTGGCTCTGCAAATCCTTAGCAATCCAGTAACAACCGAATAAAGCAGCTGGAATTAAAATGTATAAAAGATTGATTTTCATATACTTGTAGCGCGGAATTCCAGTTCCGCTATAAAAATTTAAAAAATAACAAATTTGAATTAAATGCGAAACTGGAGTTTCACGTTACTTTAAAAAACGCTCATCCACGGGAATTTTCATGCCCGTAGCCAAGCCATTATTTTGCATCGCTAAACCAATAACGGCTAAAAGTTCTTCATATTGAGCCTCGGTCATACCTTTGTTTGTCGCAGCTGCAGTATGCGTATGAATGCAATAATCGCAATTATTAACAATTGAAACTGCCATATACACCATTTCTTTAGTCAACGCATCTATTGCACCGGGTGCCATAATGGTTTTGGTATCTCCCCATACCCGTTTGAGATTTTGGGGATGATTTGCCAAAGCACGCCAAAAATTATTGATGTATTCCGTTTGACGCGTCATTTTTATATCGTCAAAAACTTCATTCACTTCCGAAGAAGCATTCTCTAATTCGATTAATTTTATAGTTGCCATTGCTTAATTTTATGATTTATACTGAGGGGGTACTTACACTTGAGATGTTTCAGAGTTTTGTAAATTAAAACGCCGAATTAAAATATTCATTTCCTCCAATTTATCCAGCATTTCCTTTTGTTTTCTATCGTCTTTAAAAATAAGGACATAATCCCGCTCATGTACAGGATTACTTTCTTTAGGAATATCATTTCTGATGCCTTCTAAAGTCATTTTTCTACAATACTGATTCAAAATTTGTTCAATTTTAATCAACTCATTTTTATCGTTAATCCTAATTCGCAACTCCCAGATAAGGTGATTTCCCATGTCAAAAGGCGTAAATTTCAAGGCAAAAGCGACTAAACAAAATATGCCCGTACCTTGAATGGCTATTAAAAAAACATAAGAACCGCAGGCTATACCCGTACCCAAAGCGGCAAACATGAAAATAATATCGCGCGGGTCACGAAACGAAGTCCTAAAATTAATAATGGTCAAAGCCCCTAAAATGCCCAATCCCGAAGCCACGTTATCGCCAATGGATTGCAAAATCATGGTAGCAATCAATGAACTCAATATCAAAGATTGAACAAAATTAGGCGTTTTAAGCGTTGCTGGGGATGTAAAATAATAGGTCAAAGCAATCACAGAAGAGCATAGAAAAGCCAATAAAAAGGTAAAAAATACCATTTCATAGGTCGGGTTTTCTATTTTAGAGTATAAAGAGAGAAATTCTTGCATAAACAGCTGATGTGGTTGTTGATTATTGGTTTTACTTTGGCATTTAGAAAACCCGTGTCACCGCTTCGAGCGGTGGCACGGATTTTAGAGTGCCAAATTAGAATTAGTTATAACGATTATTTTATCAAAACTACTTTGATTAAAACCTAATCAATAATCAATTTTTTACTTAAATTACCTATCCTGACAATGTAAAGCCCCTTTTGCCATTGATTGGTTTCAATAAAAGCCTCTTTTAAAATATTTCCTTTAAAAACAGTCTGACCCAAAGTATTATATACCACTAAATTCAAATTTTTATCGGAATCAAGTCTGACCGTCACCCCCTCAGTATGAACGGGGTTTGGGAAGATTTGGAGGGCATTTTCAGGCAATATTTCGTCAATTGAAGTGGTTGCAGTATTATTATTGGCTTTAAAAGTAGGTGTTAAAGCAACATAACTACCCGTTCCGTTCGGGCGGCGACCAAAGCTGATGTCCGATTTTTGAGCGCCAAAAGTAATTTGGTCAGCAATTGAAGTATCTTTTTGGCACAATAAAATGGACTCACCTGAACCCGATAATTTAAAATTTGAATGAAAACTTGTAGCTGTATTTTGGCTGCTATCCTCATCTGCCCAAACTATCAAATAACTATTCGCAGGAATTGATGTGCCTTGAGGGAATTTCCATTTTCCACGGTTATCTGGATTATCACTGATAAACCAACCGCTGATATCTACCGCCGCAGTTGATTTATTGTACAATTCTATCCAATCATCAAATTGGTCTTTTTCATCTTTTGCCGTTTTGGTATTGGATGCCATGAACTCATTTATCACCACATCACTCGCTACCGAGGCACTTGCTACAATTTGATAATATTCATGCTCTGCCCGCTCAGGTGAAAAAATACCCGCATTGGCATTTTCAGACCAAATATAATACTCCATAACTGGATTCACGAGCTTGATGCCCACGCCAAAAGTACCATCATTAGCAGCGCCGTCTTTGTGCAATCCATCGTCAAACATTTCTACTCTTTTGAAAAAATTAGTCGTTTTTAAACGATAACCCAGCAAAACACCATTGGCGGTACTGCCCGTCACTTTAGATGTAATCCACGCAGTATCATTGAGTTTTACATTAGGAGTAGATGCTATATTTGAAATCACGGGAGGTGCAGCTTTCATCACCGCGAGAGTATCAAGATACTTGATTTTATTTTCAACAAGGCTCACAATACCCGGAGTACCGCCACCGCCCATACCACCAGTACCTGTGCTGCCATAATAAAAATTGGTTTTAAATAAAGCATAAGTACTCAAATTATTGGGGTCATTGAGCACAGAGTTGTCTATTATTGTCCTCATTGCTTCACCCCTCGTGCGGTATTTACCCGATTTAAAAGCCTCGTTATTCATTGTCCGCACGTGGGCAATGTACATTTTACGAAATCTGTCATTGGATAAAAGCTTAGAAATCAATGGTTTAGCAGCATTGGTTTCGTGCGTAAAAGGCGATAATTTAGCCATTGCCAAAGAGTCCAACTGAGTACCGGGACCCGTGCCACCGCCTACTCCACCCGGAAAACCACCAAAAGACATATTTAAATCCCAAATAATGGGGTTAAAACGCCCGTTATCATCCCGCCATAGGTAATAATTTTGGGTAAAACTGCCCGTATAACTGTCTAAATTGACGAAAAGAATGTTAAAAGCCAGCATCCACAGTGCGTGGTCAACATCCAATATTTTTTCAAAATCAGCCGCTGGTTTATTATTCAATGTATCAGATAGATGTATCAATTGTTTCCAACCGTAATCAGAATTCACTTCATACGAGCTATAATATTTAGTCGAATCAGTCCCCAAAAATGCCAAAGAAGATGCTCCACCACTTCCACCCATGAGCGACGGTGGTGTACATTTCACAAATATATTCCCACTTGAGGAGGGAAAATGAGCCTTACAGAAAGTCTTCGTTACGGCTTCTGTATTCGTATAAAGTCCAACGAGTACGTCATTTACCCATACTTTTGCAAAATTGGCTCTTGGCAAATCCGTGTAAGGCTGCATGAGTTCATAACTCAAAGCTTCGCGCACACAGGAGGGGTCTTGAAATATATTGGCTAATTTGATGTCTTTATATCCTTGATAATTTTGATCTTTTATATTATCCAATTCAATATGCCACGGATTCTTTTTTCGCGTAGCGTTGAAAGTTGAATTACCCTTGTATTTTGCGCCCACGGAATCAAAAGCGACGCCATTTATCACGACTCTTTTACAAAAAGTATAGGGTTCGGCAGTAGATTGTGCCGCAGAGATTAATAATGTACTCCAATTGGGTTGGTCAAAATAGATTTTTATCTCTTGTATTTTAGTAATATCATAAAAATCTTGCGCTTGGAGCGTCGAAATACTGAGGGGGGTAAAAATCAAGAGCCACAAGCTAAGAGCTTTGGCTGTACATAAGTGTAAATTAAATTTCATGAAGAATTTTGCTATTAAAAATGAAAAAGTAGGTTTAATGATTGTACTACTATTTATTACACATAAAATTATTAAATAGATGCCTCGAGTATTTAAAATATCTATAAACCACTTCTTTTTTACTACGAAAATCGTAAATTATGAGACATCTCGACAAATTTAAAAGACCATAAGGTTTGATAACGAATAGTTTAAAAATTAAAAATAATTAAATTTGAAATTAAAACTAAGATTTAGTTGTATTTTTAAATAAAATGAAATTTCTTTGCAGCATAATTAAAAAGACAATGACAAAATTCAGTGCAAATAATTGGTGGTGGCTTTCTCAAACTCTAAAAGGTTGAGGCAACACCCGTATTTGTGTCTAAATTAAAAAGATATTTAAAACGGCTTGTTAGGTTCGACCTTTCAAGCCGTTTTTACGTTTATTAAAATTTAAATATGATAATTGTACGCCTCGCAACTCTCGATGACCTTGAAGCCATTTTACAGCTTCAAGAAAAATACCACGTCAGTAATTTGACTGAACTTGAAAAACAGGAAAAGGGCTTTGTGACCATGCGCGTCACGCCCGCCCAATTCACGGAATTGATAGAAAATAGAGGCGTTTTTATAGCTTTAAATGATACAGATTTAGCCGCTTATGCTTTGACAAGTGCTTGGGATTTTTATCGTCAATGGCCCATTATTCAAAAAATGGAAGCCATTTTACCGACTTTAAAATTAGGAAATGAGGATTTAACTGTAGAAAATTCATTTCAATATGGACCCGTTTGCATTGATGAGGCATTTAGAGGAAAGGCAATTTTAAAGCAATTATTTGACTTGATACAAGAGAATTATAGAGATAAATTCCCTTTTGCAATCACTTTCATCAATAAAGTGAATGAACGTTCTTTCAAAGCTCATGCCCGACATACCCCCCTCAGTATAATCGGTGATTTTGAGTTCAATGACAATCAATATTGCGCTTTGGCGTGTAAAATTAGAATTCAGTAAGAAGTATTGAGTATCAAGTATTCGAATCCAAAAAGTCTCAATACTTGATACTCAATACACAATACTTTTAAAATAAACTATCAATATGGAAACGTTAGAGAGAATTAAAATAAGAACCATTTCGAGAAAACATTTGGCGGATACCTTCACTCCCGTCAGTATTTATCTCAAAGTGCGGGATAAATACACGGAATCCGTTTTATTGGAATCAACGGATTTCAGAAGCGTTGAAAACTGTTTTTCATTCATTGGTATTGAACCCATCGCTCGATTTATCGCTCAGGGCAATCAAGTGACTGAGACATTTATGGATGGCACTAAAAACATTCAAACGCTTGAAAATCGCCAAGTTTTAGGAGAATTTAAGGCATTTGTCGATAAATTTGATGTAGATACCAATCAAGGCACAATGAATGGCTTGTTCGGTCACACCAGTTTTGATGCCGTTCAGTACTTTGATACCATTAAATTTGATGCTTCAAAACGTCGAACGGATTTGCCCGATTTGCATTATGCATTGTACAGATTTGTCATTGCCATCAATCATTTTAAGGATGAATTGACTATTTTAGAAAACATACCTGAAGGTCAAGAGAGTGAATTGGAACGCCTTGAAACCATCATCAATACACAGACTGTTCCCACTTTCGATTTTGAAATGACGGGCGAACAAACTTCAAATTTGACAAATGATGAGTTTAAAAACCTCGTCACGCTCTGCAAACACCATTGCCAAATCGGTGACGTTTTTCAAATAGTGCCGAGTCGCAGCTTTGAGCAACCATTTCAAGGCGATGAATTCCAAGTTTATAGGGCTTTGCGCAGTATTAATCCATCACCTTATTTATATTATTTCGATTACGGTACTTATAAAATATTCGGTTCATCGCCCGAGCAGCAATTGGTGATTAAAAACCGCATTGCGCAAGTCAACCCGATTGCAGGCACCTATCGCCGAACAGGTGACGATGTTCAAGATGCTGAACTTGCTCGTTTATTGGCAAAAGACCCTAAAGAAAATGCCGAACACATCATGCTCGTGGATTTGGCGCGCAATGATTTGGGTAAGCATTGCAAATCAGTGCGGGTAAAAGATTTAAAAGATATTCAGTTTTTCAGCCATGTGATTCACATTGTTTCAAAAGTGGAAGGTGAACTAAAGGATGGTGTCAACTCCATTGATGTCTTTGCGGATACTTTCCCTGCTGGTACGCTTTCGGGCGCGCCGAAGTACAAAGCCATACAATTAATCAACGGATTTGAGAATCAAAATCGCCATTTTTACGGTGGTGGTATCGGTTTTATCGGTTTTAACGGCGATTTGACGCACGCCATAGTCATCCGTTCCTTCCTTTCAAAAGACAATGTTTTATACCGCCAAGCAGGTTGTGGCGTGGTGGTGACGAGCGTGGAAGAAACGGAATTGCAGGAAGTGAATCACAAATTGGGTGCTTTGCGGAAGGCTTTGGAGATGGCGGAGGGGATTAAATAAGTAGATGTTAGACAATAGATGGTTAGATATAAGACTACAAAATACTGATAATCAATTATTTATAAGATTTTTAAAACATTTAGCATGAAGAAAACCTTCTTTTTTTCATTTTTCTTTTTGAATTTCCATTCATATGCTCAACTAAAATCAATTCAAAGAGACAGTGGCTTTATAATTATTGAAGACCCTGCTGAATATATTGGAGGAACATCTGCAATGTTTAAGTTTATTGGAAAGAACTTACAATACCCAAAGTCATCTAAAGAAAAAGGTATTGAGGGAACTATTTATGTAGGTTTTGATGTCAACGAATTTGGAGAATTAGAGTATATAAAAGTAAAGGGAAGTAAGTTAACTCAACGTACTTATGATAAAGATGTAAAGAAATGGATTTATACACAAGTAACTGAAGACGAACAGTTAAATAAAGAAACAATAAGGGTGGTTTCTTTAATGCCAAGGTGGAAGCCGGGTTCAGCAGGTGGAAAATTAGTCAGAGTCGCTTTTACATTACCTATTAAATACAAATTAGATTAAAATACTGAGGGGTTTTTTCAAAATTAAAAAGCCGAATGTTGCGTCAAACATTCGGCTTTTTAATGTCTTGATTTGGTTTTAACGGGCTAAAACGTTACGAAAGTTGCAACTTTCGTAACGTTACTTCATTGACATCAATCTCAAACAACGGACTTACATTTGCATCAAAAACG
>JANMYC010000260.1:0-3436 GCA_031381715.1 Saprospiraceae bacterium | reverse complement strand
CAATTTGTCAACATCTAAATTAGAATAATTCGTGTATTAACCTGCCTGTCGGCAGACAGGTTGGTGTAATTCGTGTTTATAAAATATCATGTAGAGTCTCAAATCATTTGAAATTGGTTTTAAAAGTCCAAAGTTTTTAATTAAAAATATGAAAAGTCTAAGTTTAAAGTTTTTAATTTTAATAGTCGTTGCATCTTTTATCGCCAGCTGTGGCAATGATGAAGATGACAAAAACACGCCCGATGTTTCTAATATCCAAGCACCCGTAACTATTTTACGATTTGAACAAGATTTATTTGCCATTGATACCAATAATGCGGTTGCAGGTATCCAAAATCTTGAAGCAAAATACCCCAAAGTGGCCGACCAATTTTTCGGCGCAATCATCGCCGCCAAGCAGCCTAAGGAAGTACCCCCTCAGTATTATGGCATGGTGAGGCAGTTTTTGACGGATTCTTTCGTCCGTAAAACGGCAGATACAACTCAAATTGTTTTCAAAAATTTTGACCGTTATAAAAAAGAACTGGAGCAAGCGGCTCGTTTCTATAAATACTATTTCCCACAACAGCCTAATTTGACATTTATCACCTTCGTTTCACAATACAATTATGATGTTTTTCCTTTTGGAAAAGACTCAATTGGTATTGGTTTGGATTTTTATCTCGGTGAAAAACACGCGGATTATGAAAATGTAGAAAATCTGAGATACAGCTACGTGCGCCGAACTTTGACACCCGAACATTTAACCGCTAAAGCCATGCGCATGCAAATTGCTCAAATGGTCGGCAGCGAAGGAGGTAATAAAATGTTGGATATTATTGTGCACAACGGTAAGCAATTGTACCTTCTCGATTTGCTGCTACCCAATACGCCTGATAGCATTAAATTTGGTTATTCAGCGGCTCAAACGAAGTGGTGTAAAGAAAACGAATCAGGAATATGGGCGAGTTTTTTAAAGAATAATGTGGTCTATGAAAGCAATTTTAAAAAGATTGCTAAGCTCATAACACCAAGCCCTAACTCCCCTGGCATGCCACCCGAATCTCCCGGCGAAACGGGTAATTACATTGGTTGGCAAATCATCAAGCAGTTTATGAAGCGCAATCCAGAGGTTTCAGTGGCTCAACTCCTCAGCATCAAAGACGCTCAAATGATACTTGATAAATCAAAATATAAACCGAGAAGGTAGTTGTTGGTTGTTGGTTGTTGGTTATTAGTTATTGGTTATTCCGCCAACAACTAATAACCAATACCCAACAACCATTAAAACGGTTTTCCAAAATCCTGCACCCAATAAGTGCCGACTTTAGCGGCGCCGAGTTCGGTAATGCTCGCGCTCATCATATTTTTACAATGTCCCGCACTGGCTACCCAACCATTGATTACAGAAGGTAATGTCGTGTATCCCCAAGCAATATTCTCACTGGCATAACTCCATTTGTAGCCCGCAGAGGTAATGCGCTGCGACATCGAACTGCCATCACTCCCCGTATGACTGAAAAAGTTTTTGCTGTACATATCATTCCCATGCTTCAAAGCCGCATTTTCAAGTAATTTATTCCATTTTAAAGCGGGAACAATGGGCATTTGTACACCATTACATTTACAACCTTTAGTGCGCAAAGCGTTCACGTAAGCCAGCATATCCGTTTGAAATACACCCGTTTCCTTAGGAAAAAAGGACGTACTTGTGGCAGCTGTGGTACTTCCTGTCGTGCTACCAGCTGTTGAAGTACCCGTGGAAGTGGACGTGCTTGTATTACTTCCTGATGGAGTAGCTCCTGCAGTAGTCGAAGCGTCTGTGGTGGTGTTGGAAGTGGTGGTTGATTCCTCCGTACTGGGCGGAGTGTTGTCTTTCGTACACGCACTGACTGCGAGTAAGATTAAAAAAGCTAATTTTCGCATGGTTACTTAATTTATTTAATGATTAAATCGATTATGGAATCTCTTTAGAGAATGGGTATTTTTTCTATGAAATTTGGATAAAAAAGGCAACGAATTACCAATTTCTCTGCTTTCCGAAGTCTTGAACCCAGTAGGTATTATTGCGGGCGGCTCCCATTTCGGTCACTTTATCACTCATGAGTTGGAGGCAATGACTCGGGCTTTTTATCCAACCAATCATGGCATCTCGAAGGTTGTCATAACCCCACGCGATGTTTTCACCGATTTGCATCCATTTATAGCCTGCCCTATTGGCTCTTGTATCTATTTCGCTGCCATCAGTTCCGACGTGGTCGAAATGGTTATTTTTAGCCATATCTTTAGCGTGGGCGATTGAAGCGTTTTCAAGGCGGGCGTTCCAAGTGAGCGGAGCAACCGAGGGCATTTTTTTACCACCGCATTTACAACCTTGCTCCCGAACGGCATTGACCATATTGAGCATATCGGCGCGAAAATCGCCCGTTTCAGAGGGTAATGCTACCGAAGTGGTAACACTTTTTGACCTTACAACATATTTATTTTGGGCAAAAGAACATGAAGAAAGGAATAAAATAGCCGAAAAAATAAGGTAGTTTTTCATGTCGGACAAACGGAGATAATTATTATATGATAAAAATTGTTTAAGCAGAACGCCTATACTGAGGGGGTTAGTATATCATTTTAAATTTTAAGAAAAAAAATTGAAAGTGTTTTTACAGAATATTCGTTAAAAAGCAAAAAAAGCCTGCCCTCATAACGAGAGCAGGCTTCTGACTTTTGAACTAAAATAACAAGATTTTAAGCGAAGTCCTTTGATTCTGATTTAGCAATGCCATACACCACAAAACCAAAACCGATTTTATTGATAGCATCACCAATGTTGTAAACTAAATCCATGCTGCTTGATTGTAGAACGTTAGCACCATCTGGTCCTAACCATCCACCCGGCATAGCCATATAACCGATAGGGTAAATTGCCCAACCAGCCAATACGAACCAACCTAATGCACGGATACCTTTTTTCACTGCTGGACTGTTAGATGCATCAGCTAATTGCTTTGCTTCTCCTAACCAAGCTGAATAAAGAATATACAAATAACCAACTGTTGAGATGGCACCCCACATGAATGAGTGCATGTTTTTGTTTGCTGCCGTATCAACGAAAGCTTCACCGATGTAACCTGCCACTAGCATCACTGCTGATGCTGCAATAAGTTTCCACATGAAAGCTGTCTTTGCGCCAGCAGGACGAAGTAATAAATAAAACTCAATACACATGAGCGGCACAGTTAATGTCCAGTCAATGTAACGCAATGCTGTGGGTGTAGTGTGGGTTGAAACGTAATAATCACGCATATAGTAGTAGTGCACTGCGGCAATACCAGTTATGAGTGCAGAGACCAATAATGACAATTTCCATTTGTTATCTACTTGTCCTCTTTCAGCAAAGAAGAAAATAGAAGAGGCTAACATAGCCATGTAACCAGTAAAAAAAGTAAAGGCAATTGGGTCA
>JANMYC010000222.1:0-5064 GCA_031381715.1 Saprospiraceae bacterium | reverse complement strand
CATACTTGGCTTTCATGGCAAGAGAGGCCTGAATTACCTATGGGATTGGCTTTAAAAGATTACAATACATTATTTGATTTGGAAATCGAGTTGATACAAAATTTTTATAATTGGTTTATTAATACATTTGATGTCAATCTAAAATGAAACAATACCACGATTTATTACAACACATCCTTGATAACGGTACGGAGAAATCGGATAGGACAGGGACGGGTACGATTGCAGTGTTTGGGTATCAAACACGTTTTAATTTGGCTGAAGGGTTTCCTTTGGTGACGACTAAGAAGTTGCATTTGAAATCTATCATTTATGAACTTTTGTGGTTTTTAAGAGGGGAGACGAATGTGGCTTATTTGAAAGAAAATGGCGTTTCGATATGGGACGAGTGGGCAAATACTGAGGGGGAGCTGGGTCCCGTGTATGGCAAGCAGTGGCGCAGTTGGGAAGGGGCAGATGGCGAAACGGTTGACCAAATTACTTGGTTGATTAATGAAATCAAACGCAATCCTGATTCACGCCGTTTGGTTGTATCGGCTTGGAATCCAGTTGATTTGCCTAAAATGGCTCTGTCGCCTTGCCATTGTTTGTTTCAGTTTTATGTGGCGGATGGAAAGCTGAGTTGTCAATTGTACCAGCGTTCAGCGGATTCTTTTTTGGGAGTGCCTTTTAATATTGCATCGTATGCGCTTTTGACGATGATGGTGGCACAGGTGTGTGATTTGGAATTGGGTGATTTTGTGCACACGTTTGGTGATTTACATCTTTACAGTAACCACGTCGAGCAAGCAAAATTGCAGTTGTGTCGTGAATTGCGTCCTTTGCCGACGATGAAAATTAACCCCTCAGTAAAAAGTATCTTTGATTTCCAATTTGATGATTTTACTTTAGAGAATTATAATCCGCATCCGCATATTAAAGCGATTGTGGCAGTTTGATGATTTTTTATAAAAGATAATATTTGGTTTTATTGATATTATGTTCAGTTTAGGATTGAAAATACTGAGGAGCCACATTCTTAGTTGAATGTGACCCCTCAGTATTTTTTATATTATAGAAGCTTTTTAAGTGATTTTAAGTGAAAATAAGAAAATGTGGAAAACTTTTCTTTAAAAATGACTGGATATTATTTGTCGAAGGTATATAGATTTCTATATTTGCGCCGCGTTAAAAGTAACTTTTGTGTAAAATTTTCGTTTTGCTGTCTTTATTGATAGCTAATCTTGAATTATGTTTAAAGGAGAGAAAAGTATTTAGTAGTTATTTTATTTAGAATTTATCTAAATAGGTTTAACAGTTCCTTAACTATTTGAAAAAATAGACTCTAATTGTATTTTTGCGTGACGAAAAAGTGACACATGGTTATTTTGGAGTATATTTGGTAAAATTATAAAATCTAAACTATATACGGGATGAGGTCTAAGTTATTGAGAATCAGACTTTTACATTTCATTTTATTCGCATTTTTGTCGGTTCAGCTTTCTGCTGCTGACATTGCTGCCGGTAAAACATTATTCACCAATCAGTGTGCAACTTGTCATAATAAGAATATGAAAGACAAGTTGACAGGCCCTGCCTTGGGCGGCGTTGAGGGACGCTGGGCGAGTAAAGCACTACTTTATTCGTGGATTCGTAACTCTCAAGGGGTTATTGCTTCTGGGGATGCTTACGCTGTCAATCTTTATAACCAATATAACAAGTCTCAAATGACGGCATTCCCGAATTTAAAGGATGCTGACATAGATAATTTATTGGCTTATATTACTGATGTTGTCGCTGGCCCAAAAACTACGGGGAGCCCTACGTCAGTTTCAGCAGCCCCTGTCGAAAAAGAAAATAACACATTATTATATGGTGTCGCCTTTTTTATCCTAGCTGCGTTGTCATTGGTATTAGGGAGAATCATTAATAACTTGAATCGTACAGCAGCAGAGAAAGCGGGTCAGTCATTTATAGAGAAATCTTGGGCTGATGTGATGACGAGTAAGGGTGTGATTGGTTTTGTTGTTTTTGCCTTGATTGTCTTGGGTGGTTACACAACTGTCAATAATGCTATTTCTTTGGGTCGTACTCAAAATTATGAGCCTGACCAACCAATTAAATTCTCACACGCAACGCATTCGGGTCTAAATAAAATTGATTGTAATTATTGTCATGACGGTGCTCGCCGTTCAAAGCAGTCGGTTATTCCTGCAACTAATACTTGTATGAATTGCCATAAAGCAATTAAGGTAGGTTCTGAATATAAGACTGCGGAGTTGACCAAAATATTCGTATCGGCAGGTTGGGATCCAACTACTGATAAATATATCGATAATTATGAGAACCTGAAGGAAAACGAAGTTGCTGCAATTTTCAAAAAATGGATTGGCGATAAATATCGTGAGGAGAAGAAAAATGAAAAACCAACTCCTGACGAAATTGCGTTCGTTGAAGACCAATGGCAAAATATAGCTTCTTCATTGAAAACAGAATATAAGGATAAAGTTCAAGGTCCAATTGAGTGGAAACGCCTTCATAATTTACCTGACCACGTTTATTTCAATCACGCTCAGCACGTAGCAATTGGAAAAGTCGAATGTCAGAAATGTCATGGACCTGTTGAAAAGATGGTGGTCATGAAGCAATACGCACCCCTCAGTATGGGATGGTGTATCAACTGCCACAGAGAGACAGAAGTGAAATTTAAAGACAATGACTTCTATAAATCTTATGAGCGTTACCATGAAGAAATGCAGAAAGGCAAACGTGAAAAAGTAACGGTAGAAGATATTGGTGGTTTGGAATGTCAAAAATGCCATTATTAATACTTTAGTAAAGAGTATTGAGTGGAAAGTATAGAGGTTGTAAAGTATTTATATACATTTGCTCGCTTTGTGAGGTTGAATTCCGATTATCGGAGTTTGGTTTTTAATATTTTTTAAAAAAGATGGTATTTTAATTTAGAAATACTATTGCACCTAATAATTCAATTAAGATGGAATTCAATAACCAAGAAGTTTGGATTGGAGTTGAAGATTTAACAAACGATAAAGCCTTTGTTGAACAAGCGAAACAGGAGTTTCCTTCTAATATTACTGAAGCTTTACAAAGTGATAATGAAGGCTTTACAGCCAATCGTCGTGACTTTTTAAAGTATTTGGGCTTTGGAGTAGGAGCGGCTACGATTGCAGCAAGCTGTGAGATTCCGATTAAAAGAGCTATTCCTTACGTCGTCAAGCCCGACTCAATTGTGCCGGGTGTAGCCAATTATTACGCGTCTTCGTTTGTAAATGGTACTGATTATGTCTCAATATTGGTAAAAACAAAGGAAGGTCGTCCTATTAAAATTGAAGGAAATAGCCTTTCGAAAGTAACAAATGGTGGTACAAGTGCCCGTGCGCAAGCGGCGGTACTGAGCCTATATGATACAAATCGTATTCAATTTCCGGGTACGGTAAAAGATGGTGAAGTAGCTAAATTAACGTGGGCAGCACTTGACCAAGCAGTAAAAGGTAAATTGAATGCTGGTTCTCAAATTCGTATCGTTTCGCATACGATTATGAGCCCCACTACAAAAGCAGCGATTGCAGATTTCCAAAAGAAATTCCCAAATACTAAAGTAGTTGTTTACGATCCGGTTTCATCAGCTGCTATATTGAAAGCAAATGAAACTAATTTCGGTATTAAAGCGATTCCAAACTATCGTTTTGATGAGGCTGATGTTATTGTTAGTTTTGGTGCTGATTTCTTAGGCACATGGGTTTCTCCAGTTGAATTTGCTGCTCAATACGCAAAAAAGCGTAAAATTGAAGTAGAAAAGCCTGAAATGAGCCGCCATATTCAAGTGGAAAGCCACATGTCAATGACGGGTTCAAATGCAGATAATCGTATTTTAGTAAAACCAAGTGAGCAAGGCGCAGCGATTGCAGTACTTCATAACGCTGTTGCGGCTGGTTCAAATGGTGCTTCTATTACTGCTCCAGCGTTGAATGATAAAGCGACTAAAGCGTTGGCTAAAGTTGCGCAAGAATTATTGGCGGCTAAAGGTAAATCTTTGGTAATCAGCAACTCAAATAATGTAAATGAACAAATATTGGTGAACAGCATCAATGCTATGTTGACCAACTATGATTCTACAATAGATTTTGCTGAGGCAAATTTAATGCGCCAAGGCGATGATTCTGATGTTCAAAACTTGATTAGTGAAATGGAAAATAACGCGGTAAACGCTGTTTTCGTTTTAAACGCTAATCCTGTTTTTGAATTATTAGGCGGTAATGGTGAGAAATTTGCAGCGGGTTTAAAGAAGGCAGGATTATCTGTTTCCTTTAATCAAACTGTTGATGAAACGACTGCAAACTGTCAGTATTCAGCTCCCGGGCATCATTTTCTCGAAAGTTGGGGTGACGTGAATCCAAAAATTGGACATTATAGTTTGATCCAGCCGACCATCACGCCAGTGTTCGAAACGCGTCAAGCAGACCAATCACTTCTTACTTGGGCGGAAGTTGCTCCACAAACCGAGCAGCCAATGTATGATTATCTCCAAGAAGTATGGAAAGCCAATATGTTTCCTAATCAAAAAGAGTATACCACTTTCCAAGCGTTTTGGGATGCTACACTCCACGATGGTGTCTTTGAGACGGCTGAGAATAAAACAAAAATATTTGCTATAAACTTAAATGCTGCAGCAGCGGCAGCTGGTATCACACAGCCAAATACAAGTAAGGATGCAACAGAGATAACTTTCTTTGAAACCATCAATATGGCGAATGGTCAATATGCTAATAACCCATGGTTGCAAGAACTACCAGACCCAGTAACTCGTACGGTTTGGGGAAATATTTTAGCTATTCCGATCGAATATGATGGCAAGCAGTTTCTTTCCGCCAATGAATTGAAGGACGGCGATAAAGTAAACGTAGAAGTAGGTGGTAAAACTTACGAGTGCGTAGTTGTTCGCCAATTCGGTCAAATGAAAGGCACTGTGGCTATTGGCTTAGGTTATGGTAGAGATAAGGCAGGTCTATGTAATAATGTGGGTACTAATGTTCAATCAGCAATTAGTTCAAATGCTGATGG
>JANMYC010000203.1:0-2016 GCA_031381715.1 Saprospiraceae bacterium | reverse complement strand
TTTATTATCTTCTAATAATTCAAGTCCTGATTTCAGTAAAGCGATTCCCAACTGTTCTTGCTGTGCGGCTGTCACATCTTCTAAGATGTCGACCATACCGAGCTCAAGGCTTACGGAATGCAGACCCAACTTTTCCAACTCTTCTCTTACAATCATTTTGCAGCGCAGGCTGACCATGTATTTGATATATAAACGCATTTTTTTCTGAATAAATCATCTATACATTAAGCCATTATCGATTTGAGTTTTATTCATATCCACTTTTTATTAGAGTTACAATCATTTTGAAACGTCCATTCGGTTTTATATAATTAGGAGCATGGGCAGGAATGACGATTGACTGACCCGTTAACAACAAATGTGATATACCACTAATGACAATGTCTGCTTTGCCATCAATGATTTGAGCATAGGTATCAAAAGGCGTTGTTTTTACGGTTAATCCTTCGCCTGTATCAAATGACATTACACTAATGTGTCCTGTCGACTTTTTTAGAATCGTTTTTATAAGCACAGCACTCGCCACATATTCAATAATTTCAACGGTGATGTGGGCTTTTGATTTTTCAAGCTCATTTATCTCTTCCATACTTTTGCTTTTATCGCTCATAATATACTTTTCAACAAAGGTATTTTAAATCGGGACTAATAACTAAATAATTAATATTGCGACTGATGGGCTTAAAATCGACGTTTCTCGCAAAAAGTAAATTTGAAATCGAGAATCCATTACTCACAAAACATTTTTATTTGATAATATTATAATATTATCAAATATCAAATAAAAATCAGATGAGCATTGTCAGTTAAAAGCCCCGCTTAATGGTAATACCATTAAACGGCACTTCTAATTGATGATCTAATAAATGGATTAAAACAAAGTTAACAAATGGTAATTGATGTTATACGGTTACGTTATTGGCTTACAAAACTGAGGTGGAATCGATTATTTTTAAATAATCGAGTTCCAACAACAGTGACTTCAATTATAACGTGTTAGTAATTATCCTGTTTATAAAGCTTTGGTAAGTCAATGATTACAGCCCCATAATAGCGATAGTACAAACAAGATAACTTTAAAGTAGTGAGCGGCTTTCGCATCTTGTCTTTTTATAAAAAACCATTTCATTGTTCAATATTTTAACATCTTCTCTTAGTCTCACAATAAGATTGGGGTTATAATTGAGGTTATTCAAATCTTCATACCAATACAAAGGTGGTTAGCTTGTCACATAAAAAGTTACATAATTTTTGAAAAAGGTTACATATATCCCACATTTTATTTTTTTTAATATTAAAACTACCCGCTAGTTCGTTATCATTTTAACTCCTTAAAAATTAATCCATCCCACGATATTGAATATATTGAATATATTTGGTAGCTGCACTTCAATTGGAGAAATGATTTTACACCGATTGAAGGATCAACTCTCACTGGCATAGTCACAATACCTTTGCTGAAAATGAAGTGGCATGGGTTGGTCATTCTCCACAAGGTACTCTTGCTGATTTGGTAGAACAGCTTATTGAAAAAAGTAAAAGAAAAGTTGCGGATGGGATGGAGGGATATATTGCAGATTTTACGGTGAGTCAATTCAAAAAACTTCATTACTCAATATGCGATGAAACGCCTAAAAGGTTTATACAAGATTTGAAACACTTTAAATTTGTTGAAGTGTTGGATTAAAGGTATCTTCTTTGTATTTGTTTTCGACGTAAAAGCTAACTTCTTACTGAGGGGTTAGCTTTTGTATTTATATTGGCTTTTTGTTAAAAAAAATGTGCATTATTTTTTTAAGAAAATATAAAGAAAACTGACTAATTTCTCTTAAATACCTCATTGCATACCCGAAAAAATGATTTTACATTATTGATTATCAATATTTTATGTAAATAAATATAAGTATTTATCGTCAAAAATATGGCTTTCTGAATTCAAAAAATGGTTTAAAAAAGAGGTTATTTAGGCACAATCTTTACATTGTAAATATAAGAAAAGCAAGTAAACACAAATTC
>JANMYC010000149.1:0-3772 GCA_031381715.1 Saprospiraceae bacterium | reverse complement strand
CAGAAGATGGTCATTTGCATTTATCAAAATTAGGCAGCGTCTGCGTTGAAAGCTTGGATATGTACCATTCTACAGAATATTTAGCGACTTTGCCCTATGCACGACCATAAAAAGTAGAAATTTTAAACAAATATTGTTATTATTGTTTTATATTCGCACAAAATAAATCTTTTGTTTTAAAAATAAGAATAGAATTGAGCGCAATAAAGAAAATATTTGCTTGTTCTGGGTGCGGTGCTACCTCTCCGAAATGGGTCGGGAAATGCCCTTCTTGTGGGGAATGGAATACCTATGTAGAAGAAGTGATTCAGAAAGAGAGCAAGCGTGAAGAACGTCAGCGGATTTGGAAAGGCGTAAAACCCGAAGATGCCAAACCAATGGCTTTAAAAGATATCAAAACAGGTAATACGCAACGCCTCGTTACGCCTGATGAAGAGCTGAATCGGGTTTTGGGCGGAGGCATAGTGTCGGGTTCATTGATTTTAATAGGTGGTCAACCCGGCATCGGTAAATCTACTTTGATGTTGCAGCTCACATTGGGCGTTAATGCAAGGGTGCTGTACGTGAGCGGTGAGGAAAGCGAAGAGCAGATAAAAATGCGCGCCGATAGAGTTGCTGAAAAACATTCTGATTGCTATATTTTAACAGAAACGAGCACATCGAAAATTTTTCAACACGCTCAAACGCTTGAACCTGATGTCATAATTATTGACTCCATCCAGACTTTGGCAGCTCCGCACATAGATTCTACTCCCGGGAGTATCTCGCAAGTGCGCGAAACGGCGGGTGAATTACAGCGTTTTGCTAAAGAAACGAATATTCCGATTTTTATTATCGGACATATTACGAAAGAAGGCTCAATTGCAGGGCCCAAATTATTGGAGCATATCGTTGATGTGGTGCTACAATTTGAAGGTGACCAAAATTATACTTACAGAATTTTGAGAACCTTGAAAAATCGATTTGGTTCGACGGATGAAATGGGGATTTATGAAATGCAATCGGACGGTTTGAGGCAAGTATCTAATCCGTCTGAGTTGCTTTTATCTCAAAAAGATGAGGATTTGAGTGGTTCGGCTATTTGTTCGACTATTGAAGGGCAGCGTCCGATTTTGATTGAAACGCAAGCTTTGGTGAGTAGAGCCGTTTATGGCACGCCTCAACGCTCGGCTACGGGATTTGATTTGCGCCGATTGAGTATGCTTTTAGCCGTTTTAGAAAAACGCTGTGGTTTCCCTTTTGCAATGAATGATGTCTTTTTAAATATTGCTGGCGGTATTAGAGTAGACGACCCTGCCATTGATTTGGCAATAGTCAGTGCTTTGATTTCATCTTTGGAAGATGTGAGCGTTCCCCACGATATTTGTTTCGCGGGCGAGGTGGGGCTTTCGGGTGAGATTAGGACTGTGAACAGAATTGAGCAACGAATTCAAGAAGCCGACCGATTGGGTTTTAGAGAAATATTTATCTCAAAATACAATGTCAAAGGCTTAGACGATAAAAAATTTAAAATAAAAATCAGAACAATCGGAAAAGTAGAAGAGCTTTATCAAACGCTTTTCGTTTAAAAAATAAAAAGCGCCCCCTCAGTACAGGAGTCGCTTTTTTGCTTTTTAAAGACATTTTTAAGACATAAAAAACTATTTTACCTTTAAATCATCCTTTTTAATGGTAAAATCCCACTTTTTTACGCCATCAATATCATACGTTTCAAGAGTTACTTGACGATTCTCTTTATCCCCTGATACGGATATTTTACCGAAATTATTTTGCATCAGAAGCGTACCGGGCACGCGGTCTGGATTGGTGAATTCCTTTGATTTTGAAATATTTGAGACGCCCGAAGTCACGGCAGAACAGGTAAATTCGTACAATGGATAAAAACCTTGTGGCTGATATTTTATGATTTCGCTAAAATGGCGGTCACCTGTAAGGAAAATAACCCCACTTATTTTATTATTCACGATAAAATCCATCAATTCTTTCCATTCCAAAGGATAACCCATAAAACACTCTTTATCTTTTGACATCGGATTCAACATCTGACCACCAGAAACGATGAACTTAAAAGTAGCATTGGATGAAATTAAGCTATTTTGCAGCCATTGCATCTGTTTTTTACCGTAAAGCTGCTTATTAGGGTTCGGTTTTCCATCCATAAGTTCTGGCAAATCATCTGCTGAACGGTGGTAACGGTCATCCATCAAAAGGAAGTCGCAATCACTCCAACGGAATTTATTATATACCCCCTCATTATCTGGCTCACCAAATGACTTATTGCCCCAATATTTTTTAAAAGTTTCATACGCAACCTGTTTGAGCTCATAAGTTTCATCGGAGTTATCAGGACCGTAATCGTGGTCATCCCAAGTGGCATAATTGGCGCGAGTAGCGCGCAGTTTCTGAAATTGAGATTGTTTAAAATTATATGAATATCGGTAAGCAATACCCGCCTCAGAACTATAATCTGCTTCACGGAGGTAGAGATTGTCACCTGTCCAAAGCATAAAATCCGAGGGCGTATTGCCCATTGTTTCCAAAATACGGGGATCTTGGCCGTAAGGTTTTCCGGGGCGGTCGTAAGTGGGGTCATTCATGTAAAAACAGGAACCCACTAAAAACGTAAAATCGGGAGCCGGTTCGCGCCATTCCCAAAGTTTTTTAGTTTTAAAACTGGTCGAAAATGGTAAATCAACCTTTTTATCGTTTAAAAAAATGGAATATTCATAAGCTGTATTCATATCCAATTCCTCCAAGCGCACCTTAATGGGATTGTATTTTTTACCCAATAAGCCACTATAATTGACAGTTTTAAGCGTCTGTGGCTTGCCCTTTTCTTGATATTTAATAGCCACTTTTGACACTTCAGGTGCAACTTCAAGCCAAATCAAAGCTTCTCGGTGTTCGATATAACCTATCATAGGACCTGAAACCAATGGTTTTTGAGCTAATAATGGAAAACTCAAGGCGACTAAAAAAACGGAAAATATTTTTTTCATGGTATTGAAATTGAATAGTGATAAATGAATCATTGCATAAAATTAAAAACGCCTTGGTTTACAAGGCGTTTTCAGGGATATATTTTTAATGAAATTAGTATAAAAATCTCTATTTAATCCACCACCTCAATCCCGCATAAATCCTCCTACCCATCATTGGCGCATAGACTTGTGTGGCATCAAAATAGATGCTTGTGGGGTCATTGGCAGCAATAATAGCGTTGTGCTGAGTGAAATTACCAATATTTTCAACACCACCATACACTTCAAAAGTATTGAAAAAGCGGTTGACGGAGGTATTTAACAAAGCGTAACGAGGGGAAAATGGCTTGAATTTGTGGTCATGAAAGAGTGCATGCGGCACGTAACTTCTATCCGCCAAACGCTGTTGACCAATGAGCTGGGTCGTGAAATTGAACATCCATTTTTTATTCGGCGTTTTATAATCCAAAGTCACTAAACCCCGTTGGCGAGCGATAAGAGGTACTCGATCTAATTTGCCCGCGTAAGTCGTTTTGACATCGTTGAATTTGTAAGAAAGTTTGACATCTAACCCCCTCAGTATTTCGGCATTCAACATGATTAAAAACACATTCGAGTATGACTTTCCAACCAAATTATAGAATTGAGCCTTTGAGAAATCACTTTCAATATCGGTCACGATTTGATTCGTGAATTGAGTATGATAGGCATCGGTACTTACACGCCATTCTAAGTTATTGACTTTGAATGATTTAGTAAAATTGAGGCCAAAATTCCAAGCGTCTTCCGCC
>JANMYC010000119.1:0-3329 GCA_031381715.1 Saprospiraceae bacterium | reverse complement strand
CCCGTGCTATCACCCACCGAAGCCGAAGCCAACATACCCATGGAACCCGCAATTTGAGAGGCTTCATCCGTTAAAATATCGCCGAACAAGTTGCCCGTTACCACCACATCAAAACGGCGAGGATCTTTAATTAACAACATCGCTGCTGAATCAACGAATTGGTGTTCCAACTCCACATCTGGATAATCCTTAGCTACTTCCAATACTGTTTCACGCCATAAACGGCTGGTTTCCAATACATTAGCTTTATCCACTGACATTAATTTTTTACGACGGGTACGCGCTGCATCAAATGCTTTGCGGGCGATGCGTTCCACTTCGTAACGGTGATAACCTGCGATGTCATACGCATACGTATTTTCAGCATTGCGGCCTTTTTCACCGAAATAAATATCGCCCGTCAACTCGCGGAAGAATAAAATATCTGACCCCCTCAGTATTTCGGGCTTAATGCTCGATGCATCCAACAATTCATCGAACAATTTGATGGGGCGCAAATTGGCGTACAAACCCAATTCTTTACGCATTTTCAAAAGACCTTGCTCGGGGCGTACTTTTGCCGTCGGGTCGTTATCGTATTTCGGATGACCCACCGCACCAAAAAGCACAGCATCCGATGCCCGCATTTTTGCCAATGACTCATCAGGCAATGGATTGCCCGTCGCTTCGATGGCTACGTGACCGATTAACGCCGTGTCATACACGAATTCATGTCCAAATCTTTCGGCTATTCTATCCAAAACCTTTTTACCAACAGCCGTTACTTCTTGACCAATACCGTCACCTGGGACGATTAAGATGTTTTTCTTTGCCATAATTTTAATTAAAATACTGAGGGGGGTATTATTTTGATAATAAATTGAATTTCAACCACTTGTATCTTATAACCCCATGCTTTAGCATGGGGACAAACATCTAATCAAGGTTAGGCTTTACTACTATACTTTATAAAAGATTAGTGGCTAAAGCCCAACTTCTATCTGATTTTGCCTCCCCACCATAAATGGTGGAGTTGATTGATACTTAAATCTACTAACCCCATGCTTTAGCATGGGGACAAACATCTAATAAATCTTGGGCTTTAGCCATTAACCTTATAAATATGGTTATTTAGAATTGAATTTGCTAAAACCATATTTAGTCATAAATAACTCACATTCTTCAGCCCAAGTTAGCGTTTGATGCCGTATTTCTTGATTTCTTATATAATCTCTAACTTTATCTACTTGTGATTCACTCACTGAAACGGCATAATATTCATCGGCCCAATCCAATTTACTATTAAAAATACTGTTTTTATTTGCCCAAAATGAAGCTTCACCTTTTATTAATTGCATCACTTTTGATATTGATTGTTCTGCGCCAAGTGAGATTAATATATGAATATGGTCATTGTAACCATTTATAAAATCAAGATAAATATCTTTAGTTGCTGCATTTTCCTTTATATGTTGAAATAGTTTCTGCCGTTGAGGATTGTCTAAAATAGGTGCTCTATTTTTTGTTCCCCATACAGCATGAATCCAAATTTTCACAAATGCCATAATAAATTGTAATTAATGTTAGCGGCTAAAGCCTATTTAGTTTTGCTCATAGTCCCCATGCTGAAGCATGGGGTTAATAGATTTAAATCAAAAATATATTGAATTATCTTTCCATTTAGTAATCAATTCTTCAGGAGAGCCCGCAACTTCGATATGTTCATCATCAAAAGGATAATATACATATATGGTTCTATTTATATCAAAGTTATTCTTAATCCTAAACTCAATTCCATCAACACCCGGTCTTCCAATTATTATCCAGTTTTGGGTTTCATCTTTATACATATCCTCCGGCTTAGATATAACATAAATTTGATTCCTTTCACAAAAATAAGGCTCAATTCTCAAATTTTTGAATAATTGAATATCCTCATAAAGTACAGAAGCTACTACATCATCTTCTTCTAAAAAGGAGAACTCCTCTCTCAGTTCTTCAAAAGTTCGAGGCTTTCTTAATGCTTTTAGAATATGTTCTACCGTCAAACGAGATCCTCTAATAGTGGGTTTACCCATCATTATTAGAGGATTTATAGTAATCCTTTTTAATAGTTCTTCTCGTTTTAAATAATGTACCATATTAAATTTTCATATCAAATTCAACATCCGCTCCGTAGCTTTTATTGCTGATACCGTTTGGTCAGAATCCAAACCACGGGTTTTCACATCTTTATTATTGATATTCCAAGTGATAATGGTTTCGCAAAGAGCGTCCGTTTTACCACCCGGCGGGATGCGCACCATATAATCCGTCAAGACAGGCAATGTGATTTTCTTTTTTAAATATACTTTTTTCAAAGCATTCATAAAGGCATCGTACTGACCATCGCCTTGTGCGTTTTCTTCAAAAATTTGGTCACCAAATTTGATTTTTACCGTTGCTGATGGGCGCAAATTGTGCGAATGGGTCAAAACATAATTTAATATTTCAACCTTATTTTCAGCCACATTATAGTTCAAAATGTCGCTGACAATGTAACGCAAATCCTCAACAGTGATAATCTCTTTTTTGTCACCCAATTCAATGACTTTGGCAGTTACTTTTTTGAGTTCATCCTGTGAGAGTTTGATGCCCAAGTCTTGAAGATTTTTTTCAATATTGGCTTTACCCGACGTTTTACCAAGAGCATATTTCCGAGTGCGACCAAAACGCTCAGGCATCAAATCATTAAAATATAAATTATTCTTGTTGTCCCCGTCGGCGTGGATACCTGCGGTTTGCGTAAACACGTTTTCGCCCACTACAGGCTTATTAACAGGTATTCTGAAACCAGAAAATGACTCAACCATTTTACTGACAGAATACAAAGATTTTTCTACAACGGAGGTTTTTACTGAGGGGTAGAAGTCATTTAACACTGCTACCGCGCTCGCCAAAGGCGCATTGCCTGCTCGTTCGCCCATTCCATTCACTGTCAAATGCAAGCCATGTGCACCCGCACGAACAGCCTCCATCACGTTGGCAATGCTCAAATCATAATCATTGTGAGCGTGAAAATCGAAATGCGTATTGGGATAGCGTTGTACGAGTTGGTAAACAAATTCATACGTTTGATGCGGCGTCAAAACACCCAAAGTATCCGGTAAAAGTACCCTTTCAATCGGTTCTTTTGTTAAAAAATCGAGAAATTGAATGACATACTCCGGTGAGTTTTTCATGCCATTACTCCAATCTTCGAGGTAAACATTGCTTTTGATACCTTTAGAAAGAGCAAGGTTAATGACCTCTTTTATTTCACTGAAATGCTGCTCAGGCGTTTTTTTCAATTGATGCGTCAAATGATTCAA
>JANMYC010000115.1:0-1694 GCA_031381715.1 Saprospiraceae bacterium | reverse complement strand
CATGTAGGCGGTGGAATCGCTTTAATAAAAGATGGTGATACCGTGGTAATTGATGCTGTAAAAAATCGTTTAGATGTGAAAATATCGGATGAAGAGCTTTCACAGCGCAAAAAAGAATGGATACCACGCCCGATTCCTGCTACAAGTGGTATTTTATATAAATATTCAAAAACTGTATCTACTGCAAGCGAAGGCTGTGTGACGGATACTTTTTAAAAATTATATATCCATAATTTAATTGATTTTTAAGAGTGCTTTTACCTGATTTTATATTAAAATCCTCTTAAAAATAGGTCTTTTTTAAATCAAAATACTTTAAAAAATCTAACCAAGTTGCCATATTTTAATAGATAGAAACATGAATAAAATGAATTATCATAGGGACGAAACAGCGGGCACAGCTACCCCCTCAGTACCTGAAGTAAAAAAGACTATTTCGGGGGCAGAAGCCATCTGTATTTGCCTTATTGAAGAAGGTATTGACACTATATTTGGCTATCCTGGCGGTGCCATTATGCCGTTTTATGATGCCCTTTATAGCTACACGGATAGAATTCGCCATATATTACCTCGCCACGAACAAGGCGGCATTCATGCTGCGGAAGGTTATTCTCGGGTAACGCGTAAAACAGGAGTAGCCATTGCAACAAGTGGACCCGGTGCTACCAACCTTATAACTGGTTTGGGTGACGCTTTACTGGATTCTACGCCGTTGGTGTGTATCACGGGTCAAGTCCGAGGTAATTTATTGGGTTCAGATGCATTTCAAGAAGTGGATGTGGTCGGTTGCACGTTCCCCGTTACAAAATGGAGTTATCAAGTGACTAAGGCTTCTGAAATTCCTGCCGTAATGGCAAAGGCGTTTTATGTAGCGAATACAGGTCGCCCCGGTCCCGTTTTAGTGGATATTACGCGGACTGCACAAGTGGAAATGTTTGAATATACAGGTTACAAACGCAACCCCTCAGTACGAAGCTACTTTCCGAATCCTAAACCTAAATCAGAAGCCATTCAAGCGGCGGCTGATTTAATCAATAATGCTAAAAAGCCTTATATTTTAGCGGGTCATGGTATCCAAATAGCCGATGCGCAAGAGCTTTTCCGCCATTTTGTTGAAAAAACGGGGATTCCTGTGGGTCATACATTGCATGGCTTGGGCAATTTGCAAGCGGGTCACCCGCTTAATATGGGAATGCTCGGTATGCACGGTAATTATGGTGCTAACATAAAGTGCAATGAATGTGATGTGATGATTGCCATCGGTATGCGTTTTGATGACCGGGTTACGGGCGATGTTTCACGTTTCGGAAAACAGGCGAAAGTCATTCATATTGAAATTGACCCAGCTGAAATCAATAAAAATGTCAAAGCGGCTGTAGCTATAAACAGTGATGTGAAATTAGCCCTTGAAGAATTGGTTCTTTTAGTTGAAGAAAAACAATATCCTGAATGGTTGGCAGAGTTCCATGCCTGTGATGCGCTTGAAAAAGCAAAAGTTATTGATAAAGCATTGGGTTCAGAAGGACATGAAACCATGAAAATGGGTCAAGTCGTCCGTGAAGTGTCCAACCAAACGAATGGAGAAGCTCTCGTAGTAGCTGATGTCGGACAGCACCAAATGTACGCCGCTCGCTATTACGAATATAAGCACATCAATCAATGGGTTAATTCAGGCGGAGCCGGTACGATGGGTT
>JANMYC010000077.1:0-2829 GCA_031381715.1 Saprospiraceae bacterium | reverse complement strand
CAATTTTACCGTAATAAAGATTTGCGGAATCCACAATGCGAGTTTGACCGCTGCTATTAAATATAAAACGCATATCAGCCGTTATTTTCGGCTCGTCAGGAATGGATGCGCCACTGGTTTTAATGTCAATAATCGGTAAGTTGCTGTCGGTCAAAGTGACTTGTGCATTTACCCTTGAGCACAAAATAAGGAAGAATAAAAAAATCGGGAATTTCTTGTTGGCTGTCATATTTAGTTTTTAAAGACTTCTTGAAATCGTTTAGTTGATAAAAATACTGCCAATACTTTAGAGAAATTGTAGTTTTATGAATTTTAACATAATTATAATGAAAGGCGACAATTATTATCTGTAAAAAAGCTGTTAGTCTGCTAATTGATTAGCATTTTTAAATATCCATTTTCTAATCCAAAGCGGTTGTAATTTATTGATTATCAATTTTTTACAGCAACTTATCTTTTAATTACCTTAAATTTGTAGCTGAATATTTAAATTAACTGGAATAGAAAGCCTTAATATGCACCTTTTTACTTAACAAAATATGCACAACGGCATTAAATTTGGTTGATAAATAAAGGCTTTTTTCAATATTATTACCACCGCAACGAAAAGGACAACATATTTAATTTGATGAGAAAACATATATTTTGGATTATTGGATTTCTGTCATTGGCTTTTATGGGTGATAGAATTGTGGGTTTTGTTTTACAAAAAGTTACTGAAAAAAGTCAGTTTAGGTATTCCCGTCTCTATAATTCTAATTCTGATGCAGATATTCTCTTCGTGGGTAATTCAAGAGGTTTGACATTTTATCAACCCGAAGTTGAGAAAATAACATCTTTGAATACCATGAACCTCAGCTACAACGGCATGCCCGCCGATTTGGCGAAATGCCTTGTTATGGACTATCTTGACCGCCATAATCCGCCTAAAGTAATGGTCGTGGATATAACTTTGTGCGACCGCACGAACGATGTTTTAAAATCAGGTTTTAATCTTTACACCATTAATTCGTTCAGAATTGACACTTTACTGAGGGGTATCAAATCTCCTGATGATTGGGCGGGTAGAAAAATAGTTTACGGTGGCAAAGTATCGTGGCTTTACAAGCATAATTCTGAGATATTTCAACGCGTTTTATATCATTATAAAAAATCTGATAAAGATTGGCTCATCGATAGAGTGATTGGCGAAACGGCGACAACCGATACATCTTTTAAATCCTATCAAGTACGTATGTTTCCTGAAATGGTGGGTCATTTGAAAGAAATGATTGAGTACGCAAAAGGTAAAGGTGTGGAAGTAAAATTGGTCATCAATCCGTATTTCCCCGCGTTTGCCCAAACGATTAGAGACTCATTTTTGACTCCTTTAAAAACTGCCGTGGAAGCTCAAACGGGTTTAACCGTCACAGATTATTCAACGGCTTTGACTGAGCGGGATGAAATTGGCGATTATCAACACGCCAATAAAAAAGGGAGCATAAAATATATGCAGATTCTTTCGGTTAATGGATATTTTAATTCATTGAAAAGCAATGAGTTAGGTATAATTTTACCTCAAAAAGAGATGGGAACATCTGATAAAATAAGCCTTGATTCATTAAAAAGCGAACCCCTCAGTAACGAGGAAACAAGTGAGACAATCAGCCCCAATAAAGCAAAAAATATAAATATCTCACCTGTTTCTGTCAACTTTAAAGATCAAAAACCTCCACTCAAGTCTTTTAAAAAAAAGAAAACAAAAGGCAATGAAGGTTGGTATTCTGTGGATACCCTTTTTAATGAGTGATTTTTTGATTTCAAATTCCAGATTTCATCCCCCCTCAGTATATTTAGGTTTTTACATAAAATCTGGAATCTGAAATCAATAATCAATAATCAATAATCAATAATCACCAACTAATTTTCTTTAAAAATCCTTTATTGAAAACTATCAAACGAAGATTACCAATAAATAAGGCAACCACAAAAGCCAGCCAAATATATTTCCAAATATCAGCGGGAAATATGCCCACTACGCCTTCAAATTGAAGCAAATCTGAACTGGGTCCAAAGTTAAAATCCTGAATAATATATAAAATACTCGCTAACCCGAAGAACATCAATGCCCAACTGACCCACTCAGCGTGACGTGCTATAAAATACAATAAAACGCCATAAATAATTAAAATAAGGGTTGAAATAGCACTTTGATACCAAAATATGCCCGCAAAAAGCATCAATCCTCCTAAAAAAACCAAGGTTACTCGATGAAAACGCGGCATTTTAGCGCCAATGTAAAACAACAAATTACCGAATAAAGCCGAGCCAATATACCCCCCAATCAAGGTTGCTGCTGCCGAACCGCCAACCGTGGTCGTCATGCCACTGCCATCCGAATTGATTTGCATTCCTTTTATACTTCCGCCGGTAATAGCAGCACCAAATGCATGCCCAAATTCATGTAAAAAAGTCACCAATAGTGAAATGGGATATAAAATAATTTGCCCAAATCCACCACCCATAAATCGCAATAAAAAATAAATCAGCCCGATGGCTATAATCTTCATTAAAATATTGTCACGCATGTTTTAAATATTTTAATTTAAAAAAATCTCAATTAAAAAATCAACCAATATGAAAAAGTCCAGCCACCAAATAGGCTGTGCCCGCCGCCAAAGCGCCAATTAATGCAGTTTGCATGGCGCCTTTTATCGGTGATTGACCAATTACTTTACTTTTAAAATAGCCAAATATGGTCAATGCTAATATTGTAACCACTACTGACCACATAAAACTTGAATTAACATCATTAAAAATCATGTATGGACTGAGGGGTACTAAACCACC
>JANMYC010000066.1:0-2392 GCA_031381715.1 Saprospiraceae bacterium | reverse complement strand
CTTCATGTTTCACGGATAAAACATCTTGGTAGTCGAATTTGGTTTGCAACGCCGCGTTTTTCATGTCCAAAATCTGCGCGTAATTGGATATATCGCTGCGTCCTAATCGGCGGCTTTGACCATTCACATCCACGTCCAAATTCATGTTGGCGAAGCTGAAAACCTTCATAATATTGCTCACTCGACCACGACCATAAGTATCAAATGCGCCGTTCAGAACGACATCTTTTACTTGCATAGGGTTCGGTGATGAAATGATGCCAATCATGCCATTGGCAACGGTGACGCCATAATATTTGGCGGGGTCAATGTTTTTGGCTTCGATGTGCCATTCATCGGTTTGACCCCTCAGTATAACGAAGGTTTGAAGAATAAAAAAGGTTAAAAACAATTTTTTCATAACATTCTTGTTGTTTAAATTTTTAAAAACTGTAACAATTATAGGTGTTTTTTATGATATTTAATAAAAACTATCCAAGTTCAAGTACCTATTTATTTTTGTAAGTAACTTATCTTAAACTTTAACACTTTACATATTAGCTTTTAATTAAAATGGTTCATTTTTTGATATGTAGGTTTTATAAAATTTATAATTGATTTGAATTTGTAAAAAGCTGTTTCATAGGGCTTTACAATTTTAAATAAATAATTATAATTAAAAAAGCTAAAATGTTAGAGATGAGAAAAGCTATATTGTTCACACTATTTTTTTCGAATATTATTATTCTATCAGCACAATGTATTGATGGAAATTGTAATAATGGTTATGGTACAGCTATTTTTAAAAAGAAAGGTGGCGTAAAATACACGGGCTATTTTAAAAGTAAACGCCCCCAAGGAAAAGGCACCGCCGAATACCCCAACGGAAGAGTTTACTCAGGTGATTGGAGCAGTGGAATGTGGCATGGTCAAGGCGTTTTAACCTTGACGGACGGCTCTTCTCTTTCTGGAGATTGGGAATTCAGTAAATTTAAGGGTATTATTGCGAATACTCAACCCTCTTTCGCTTCAAACAATTCAGATAAAAGCAGCAGAGAATTTTCGAATATTGAATCCGATAACTCAAAACCTAATCCAAATCAAAGAATAATTGTTAACCCAGCCCCAATCAAGACCGATGAATCAACTGTAGCTCCTACGGGATTAATACCTGAAATTTGGGCAGTTGCGGTGGGTGTAGCTCAATACGAGAATCAAACAATTCCTACTTTAAAATATCCCGATAACGATGCGTACAGCATTTATTCATTCTGGAAAAGCCCACAAGGCGGAGCTTTGGATGATGAACATTCCGAAATATTGGTGGATGATGCAGCAACAAAAGGAATGGTAACTACTACCCTTCGCAATACTTTTTCAAAGGCAAAAGAAAATGATTTGGCAATCTTTTTCTTTTCCGGACATGGCTTAAAAGGGTCTTTTTTAACAACTGATTATGATGGTGATGGCATCAAATTGTATCACAGCGAAATCAATAAAATACTTTCAGAATGCCCCGCTAAAACGAAACTGGTTATCGCAGATGCTTGTCATTCAGGTAGTTATATCGCTTCAAAAGGTACAACACCCACGAAAGTAAATTCAGTGGATATATACAAAGAGTTGAATAAAACGCATCCCGGAATCGCTTATTTCCTTTCATCGCAAGCGGAAGAGGAGTCTTTGGAGGTTTCAACCTTACACAATAGCGTTTTTACCTACTTTGTACTGAGGGGTATGAAAGGCGAAGCCAACGTCAACAACGATAACGTTGTAACCATAAAAGAGCTTTTTGATTATGTCTATTTAAACGTTACGGATTACGCTGCAAAATTAGGCAAAGTACAGACGCCGATGTTAAAAGGGAATTACGACCCAAATTTGCCCGTTTCGATTGTTAAAAAGTAGAATCAACATTATTTCAATATATCCGAAACCGATTACAGCCAAGTGCCGTGTGTTCTACATACGGCACTTCTTTTTTTAGCTGTATTGATATGTAAATTTTTATTTAAAAACCCATGTCACGGTTTCTACTAAAAACCGCATAAAAAACCTTCTCTTTGGTTTAAAACTTGCAAATGTTATAATAGCAACATTAAAAGGCATCTTGAAAACCGCATATACAATTCTTTACTATTTTACTTACAATTTTATACTATCGCACAAAAAACGCCCCCTCAGTACAAATACTGAGGGGGTCGTTTTTTTATCTAAAATTTGAAACAATAATAACTTAGCCCCCCTACCCCCAAAGGGGGAGTACCACTCAGTAAACTTAAAAAATATCCAAAAATGCACAATTTTGGCAATTTTTGAGCGGTACTCCCCCTTTGGGGGTAGGGGGGCTAAGTGTTTACTATTTTTCAATAATCAATTTACTGATTTCAGATTGATTTTGATTGTACACTTT
>JANMYC010001022.1:0-2550 GCA_031381715.1 Saprospiraceae bacterium | reverse complement strand
GCACTTGACGCGCTACATCCGTCAAATCCGGTTGACTTTTAAAATTATCCGTCAAATATTCGATGGCTTCAGCTACGCGGAGATAATCTATATCTTGGGCTATCATAGTCTTGATTTTTAAATTTTAGAAAGATGCGTTTTCCACGTTTGATACGCGCTTTTCATGCAATGTCCGCACGGTCTAAACCCCATTTCAATTGCTTCATTTTCAAAATTAAAGAAAACACGATTGTCTTTTTTCATGCGTTTACCTGATTTGCAGTGCAATGTTCCGTATATTTTCAAATTTGAATTGCCGCCCAAAACAATACTTTTATGCTTTAATTTTAAGCGCAATTCAGCATCTGTTATTTCAAGGTGTCGTATCATTGAATCAAATTAAAGCAATTTCACAAAAAATATCTGATAATTCTTGAGGTGCGCTGAAAAAAGGCGAGTGGCTGGTCGCCATACTAAACACTTTTTGACAAGGCAATTCGGTGTACATTTTCCTTTGAATAAACGGGGTGACGGCTTTATCTTCCGTACACTCTATATAATATCTGGGTACGCTGCCGTAATTTTCATCCGTCAATTGCAAAGGCGTCATACCTGATTCGATAGGCTCATGGCTCAATAATAGTTTTGCCAGTTCAGTAATATCGTCTTCGCAATCGTGGTATAAGCCTTCTTTATAAATTTCGGATTGTAAAGTCGAGGCATTCAATTCTTTATGAAAGGTGACATAGGGTTTTAGCACCCCCTCAGTATCTTGAATGGAATATTCCCTTTGTGTTTTGCCATTGGGAATTAAATATGCTGCGAGATATATCAATTTTTCAATTTTATGGGGACGATATTCAGCCGCTTGTGATATCATTATACCGTTTTTGCTGTGACCAACCAATATAACGGGTTCATCTATCGAATCTATCAAATGGCATATTTTCTCAACAGTTTCCTTCATTTTTATGGTATAAATAGGTGTTTTATCTCTACCCATACCGGGTAAGTCAATGGCTATTGCTTTATGCCCCTGTTTTTCTAAAAGTGGTATGACTTTATGCCAATTCCAAGCACTGTGCCATGACCCATGTACCAAAATAAATGTCTTCATATTAACATAAAGATTAAAATTATGAATTAATAGAACAAAATTAGACGGTTTGCCCTACGCCAACAACCCGAAACTTGCGAAATTGAATGAATATTCGCGATATTTCCCATCTGAGGAAACTATTTTTAAATAAAAATGTCGTTATTTTACCTTTGTACTTTAAACAGGTTATATGTAAAAACCAATGTCCGCAATACTATGATTTTAAAAAACACCAATATACTCATCGTAGATGATGATACCGATGTTTTGACAGCGGTGCGCTTGCTTCTTAAATCCGAAGCCAAGGAGGTCGTGACTGAAAAAAATCCCGAAAATCTGCGCTACTTGCTCAGTCAAAAGAAGTATGATTTGCTTCTTTTGGATATGAATTTCAATAGCAGCATCAATACGGGCAACGAGGGTTTGTTTTGGTTGAAAAAAGTAAAAACCATTGCCCCCGAAATGGCGGTGATTATGATTACGGCTTATGGCGACATTGATTTGGCGGTGCGCTCTCTGAAACACGGGGCAGCGGATTTTGTAGTTAAACCATGGCACAATGAAAAATTGCTTGATACTATAAAAGAGGCTTTAAAAAAGACTGAAAATCCCTACCGTACTGAGGGGGGTGGTAAAAACAGTCAAGATTCAATCATTGGCAAATCCCTCTTGGGAGAGTCGGCGATGATGCAGGATATTTTTTTAAAATTGAAAAAAATTGCGCCCACGGATGCCAATGTCCTGATTTTGGGTGAAAACGGAACGGGGAAGGAACTCATTGCTCAAGCCATTCATCAACAATCGTTGCGCTACAATAAGCCTTTTATTAAAGTAGATGTCGGCGCTTTAACGGATTCATTGTTCGAATCAGAGCTTTTTGGGCATAGAAAAGGAGCTTTCACTGATGCTAAAGAAGACCGCAAAGGCAGATTTGAAGAAGCCAACGGCGGCACCCTTTTCCTTGACGAAATAGGCAATATTTCTATTCATCAACAAGCTAAATTGCTCTCCGTTTTACAAAATCGGCAAGTTATTCGATTGGGATCCAATCAACCAATTCCGATTGATATTCGCTTGATTTGCGCCACAAATCTGCCTTTAAAAGACTTAGCGGATGAAAACCGTTTCAGAAAAGATTTGATTTATCGCATCAATACAGTTGAAATCAACCTACCTACGCTCAAAGAACGCATTGGCGATATTGAACTTTTAGCCAATCATTTCGCGATCATTTACGGTGAAAAGTACCGCAAACCTTACGTAGAATTATCGAAAAAAGCCCTTGATAAAATGCGCCTTTATCACTTCCCCGGCAATGTGCGAGAGTTGCAATATGCCATTGAAAGAGCCGTGATTATGAGCGAAGGCGATAGGGTAGAGGCGGAGGATTTGATTTTTTCACCGCTTGAAAATGCCCTCAATACTGAGGGGGGGGATAATGATTTGAGATTGAGTCATATTGAAAAAAACAC
>JANMYC010001605.1:0-2872 GCA_031381715.1 Saprospiraceae bacterium | reverse complement strand
TTTGCTTATGGTACGCTGGAGCACCACGCCGAAAGTGGAGAGGAACTTTTTCAAGTCAAAATGGCAGAAAATGGGCAGGTTTTCTACGAAATTCAAGCTTTTTCGCGTCCTCGTTTTTGGATGGTGCGTATGGTTTATCCCTTAGCGCGGTATTATCAGCGTCAATTTGTAAAAGATTCTTTGAAAAACATGAAAAAAGTCACGGATGGATTACTCAAAACCCAGTCTCAGTTGGTGGATTGAGCCGCTTGCCCCGATGGGCTTATGGTTCAAAATAGCCGTTATTGTCTTTATTTCGGTTTTTATCGAATCTCAACCCACGCAACCTCATTGGGCGGTCTCTATGATATTGATTGCGGCTTTCATTCTTGTCCCGATTGGTTTTCAACAAGTTATGCTGAGAAATGCCTTTTTTAGGGCTAAATTTTACTCTTATACTGAGGGGGGGGATTTTAAAGCACCAAGAGTACTTCAAGTGCATTTAATCTGTTCCTGTCTTTTAGCCTTGAGTTTCACTTTAGAGAAAAATGTGTTTACAGGCATATTGGCTTTGCCTTATGCTTTCTGGTGTGCCTACATTTTCCTAAAAATCATCAAATTTAATTGTCAAATCGGGTATCTCACGACTCTTGCGGCGTGGGGCTTTCTGACAAATGCGGCGGTCTGGTGCGTTTTTGATCGGATGGATTTTCAACCTTTGGGCTTTACGCCTTGGATTGTATTGTTGACGGGGGCACATTTTCATTATGCCGGTTTCGCGTTGACTCTTTCTCTGTCTTTGCTAATGGCTGAAAATCCTAACTTTAAAGTAGTGAAGTTATCTGCTTGGGGCGTGCTTATTGGAGTGGTTTTAACGGCTACGGGTATCACGACTACCCAATTGGGTTTTAGTCCTTTTATTGAAACTTTGGCGGGTGTTTGGATGGCAGTTTCTGCGTTTTTAGTCGGTTTTTCCTTTGTTCAAAGGGCTTTTTTTGATAAAAAAATACAAATTGAAGAAATAAATTTAGTTCGCATATTTTGGGCCACGGGCGGTTTGTGCTTGATGCTTGGCATGTCGTTAGCTTTTTTATATGCTTTAAGACATATTTTACCAATAACATGGCTCACTATCCCGAATATGCAAGCGTGGCATGGGACACTCAACGCTTTGGGTTTCGGGACATTGATGCTGTTGGGTTGGGCATTCAAAAAGCCTTTATAAACTCGCTTCTTTGCTATCGCGCGGCACGGCGAAAGTTTCGGCGGTCGGCTTTATAAAACGAATATTTTTGATTTTCGCCTCGCCTCTTTGCCCGAAAAAGCCCTTTTCTTCTGACCAATTCATGAATTTCCACGTAGTGGCGAACATGACACCGCCCACGGCTGTCCAATCACTGTAAAAGATACTGCTTATTTTTTTTTCGGCTTCGGCAACGGGTTTGCCTCCGTAAGTGACGATGTAGGCGAGGGCTTCCATGTAGTTTGTCGCCTTATTGCGGTGCACGATATACCAATCGTTGGAAGAGTCGCCTGTACCATTTTGGAAGGTGAGTCGGGCACGCGCATAATCATTGTAATTATAGACTTGGTCGGAGAGCATTTCCCATTGCGTGCCTTTATCGGATACCTTAAAAGGTGCCATAAAAAAGTATTGATACGTAAAAATATCGAATCGAGCCTTTGGATAATCCGCATTGGCAGGGGATAAATAGGTCTTTTTTCCATCAAAAATTACTGTTTTACCATTCGCATTTTGAAAGCGGATTTTACCACTGCTTGTCAGCGTTGTTAAAGTCGCATTGAGGTTAGTTTTACCATTCACTATCATTTCTACATCAAAAGATACCGCTTTCTGTTGATGAAAAAGGTCGAAATGATGCGCATTTTTAATAGAACTTATGAAATCAGAACTATTAACCACCTGTCTATTTTTAACCATCACTTGAGAAAATGAGGCGATACTGAACGTGAAGAAGCTAATAAAAAGAAGTATATATTTTTTCATTCTAAATTTTTCACAAAGAAACGGTCTATTTATCACAAAAAAATGTCGGGACAACTTTAAACGTTACACCGACATATTTTTCTTTGAAACCAGGTTAATATTTTTTCGCCTTTATTTCACCCAAATAGCGTATCAACTCCATTTCGTCGTGATAAAGCACTTCTCGGGGTTTTGAACCCTCGTTGGGTCCCACGATACCGAGTGCTTCTAATTGATCCATGATACGTCCTGCACGATTGTAACCCAATTTTAAACGGCGTTGAATCATCGAAGTCGAGCCGTGTTGATTTTGAACGACTAAACGGGCGGCATCGTCGAGCATATCATCAAGGTCGTTCATATCCACGGCACCTATTTTTCCGCCTTCACCGCCTTCAATATTGTACTCAGGCAAGAAGAATGGTGTTGCATAGCCTGGTTGCTCGCTGATAAAATTAATCACCCGCTCTACCTCAGGCGTATCCACAAAAGCACATTGCAAACGAATCACATCCGAACCCGCGGCTAAAAGCATATCACCACGCCCGATTAATTGCTCTGCACCGCTTGTATCTAAAATGGTACGAGAGTCCACTTTTGAGGTCACTTTGAACGCCAAACGCGCTGGGAAGTTGGCTTTTATCACACCCGTGATGATATTTACTGAGGGGCGTTGGGTGGCAATAATCAAGTGAATACCCACCGCACGAGCCAATTGTGCCAAACGACCAATCGGTAATTCTATCTCTTTGCCCGCCGTCATAATCAAATCCGCAAACTCGTCTATGACTAAGACGATAAACGGCATAAAATCATGTCCTTTTTCAGGATTCAACTTGCGGGCGACGAATTTTTCATTGTATTCTTTAATGTTCCGCGCTTGCGCTTTTTTCAACAAATCGTAGC
>JANMYC010001603.1:0-4351 GCA_031381715.1 Saprospiraceae bacterium | reverse complement strand
TTTTGCCATCGGCTTCATGCTCGTTTGTTGGGGTGCGGGTTATTGGTTGGATAAGAAGAAGATATACATTAAGGTTTAGGTTTCAACATTAAATTATTCTTTTAAAACAAACCAAATACAGGCTTATCACTGCGAATACTCAGTAACAAGAAGGCAAAATTGATTAACAAATATCAATCGGTCTGTTTATTAAAATATGTTGTAGCTACGCCGCATTTTGTGTTGTGGGGATTGCAATTCTGTTTGAACGTCAATTAAATATCACGTGCCTAAAAAAGATTGTTAATGTATTCGTTTTTTTGTTCACCTTTCCTCGATTTCAACATCAATAAAAAGAAGACTGTTTTTTAAAGCTACACAAGGTTTTTCAAAATACTTAGTTTGTTAGTTTATGTTCAATCCATTAAAAGGTGAACAGATTTTTTAATTATTTTAAAAAAAACTTTCGGAAGATTATTGTAAGAAAAAAATAGACGTTACGACAATATTTTTTAAATTTGCTATGAGCGAGATAATTCTAAAAAATCAACCCTCATAGAATGACCCTTATAGCATTTTTAGAACAGCTTGAATCCGATGGAAGTAAAGTCTTAGAAACCGTGTGTGCTGAAAGCCGCAATCCTTGCATCGGTTGGCTATTGAATAGAAATAAGACGTATGGTGTAGAAACAGCCGAAGACATTTTTACCGATGCCGTTCTGATATTGTGGCAGAATGCTCAACAAGGGCGTATTAAACCCTCAGATACTCAAGTGCAGACTTATCTGATGACTACTTGTCGCTATATTCAAAACAATCAAATCAGAAAGACGCCGATGGAAGCCGATTTTGATAAACTATTGACTGAATTAGCTGACCAAAATCCAGATGAACGCCTTGATAAAGAAGCCTATTTGAATCGTTTGGAATGGGCTTTGGAGCAGCTTAAAGGGAATTGTAGCATCATCATCAAAGGGTTTTACCTTGAAGATAAGTCACTTGAAGACATTGCTAAAATATGTAAACTTACTTATGAAAGTGCCAAATCACTCCGTTTCCGCTGTTTCAATACACTCAAAAACCTATTCTTTGGCAAAAAATGAAGCATAAAAATGGAATTAACAGATAAAGATATAGAACAGTTGGAAGATTTTTGGAAAGGCAATATTTCAGAAGCTGATCGATTAGCCTTAGAGAATAGGTTTGAAACCGACCCTGATTTTCGCCAAAAAGCGGGTGAATTAAAGCTTTTTACTGAGGGGTTGAAGGTGCTCAAAGAGCGTAAAATGCGGCAGCACATAAAAGATATCAACACCAAGCTACCGCCGTTTGACCCGCCTTCATTTACTAATTGGCTCAAAATAGGTATAGTGGCTCTGGCAATCGCCTTAGCTGCTTTTACCGTTTGGTTTTTTACGATTCGAGAAGAGGTACAACCTTTATCACCTATGGTTGCGGCTTATTTTGAGCCGTATCCTGCCTTGGGGATTACGAGAGGAGAAGATGATAAAAATATCAAAACAGAGGCTTTGCGTACTTATGCGGTTGGTGATTTTAAAAAAGCTATTCCTTTGTTGCAAAGAGCTTTTATTGCGGAAAAAGACACTATGCTCTTATTTTATGAAAGTATAGCTTTAATCGGCAATGGGCAATCTGAGCAAGCCAAAACTATTTTAAAAAATTTAAAAGGTTCTGAGGCACTACAATTAGATTCTATTGAATGGTATTTAGCTTTAGCTTATTTAGAAACAAAAGACAAGGAAAATGCTCTCAATCTGCTTAAAAAACTGGCTGATACTGAGGGGGTATATCAAACAAAAGCGAAGGAATTATTGGAAAAAGTAAAAAAAGATAGCCAATAGTGTTTTCCTTTTAACCGTTTCAATATTAATTGATGAAACGGTAATTTATTTCACAATTAAAAGACTTTAAAATTATGAGCAATCCCATTGACCTCACAAGATGTGGCGGTCCGTTTACACTAAAAAATATTCATACAAAGGGTGGAAACAAAAGCTATCTACCCGATACGAGTCCAGCTAAACAATACTTATGCGAAGTGGAACTAAGCGGAAATGCAATGCACTGTTGTACGCTAAAAGATGTCTCTTGCGAAGATCTTCCTAACTCCCCTATCATTGTAGATGGGGATTATCAAAACTATAGATTGGCAATGATGACCATTCCAAAAGGATTTCAATATGTCAACTATAGAATGGATGCTGAATTTAATATTGATACATCCGATAAGAAAGCCCGTTTAGGAGAAGAAGAAGGAAACGGAAAAGGAAAAGGAGTTCACACTTTGGTTTTATTGCATTTGGATAGTAAGTCAACATCATTTCATAACTGTATTGGGGAAGGAAACAATAAAATAACGTCCAAAAATTCTCCTCCATACGCTTGTGCTAAAAACGCAATATCTATTACACCCGATACTTTAAAAGGAATGCAAAGCTCAAATAGCATAAATAAGCCTTTTCATCTATTTTATTTCCATAATGAGTACGATAATAAGGATTATTATGCCATTCCACTATTGCTAAGTCAAGGAACTGTAGCTTACTACATTATTAAAGATGACAATAAATGTTCTAAAAGTTTAAAGAAGTTTGCTAAACTAACATCCGATAACATCAATAACGAAAAAGATTACTGGACAGTCAAACCTAAATATTTTGACTATTACGATATCTTTACTTCAAAAACTTGTGTAAAACCTAAAATACTTACTACTTAAGGTTCACCAAGCCCGCCCAATACTTAGGGCTTGACATAGGATTATTTGCATTTTTTAAATACGCAATTTTAGCTTTTTGTAACGTTTGGGCAACTTGCATTTGAGGTAGCAAATTATCATAAAAATTGGATAATAGTTGCGCCGAAGTGGCGTCGTCTATTTTCCAAAAAGAGGCAATGATGTTTTTAACGCCGCATTGCTGAAAGTATCGGGAGAGGGAAAAAACACCTTCTCCCGCTTCTATTTTCCCTTCTGCCGTCTCGCAAGCCGAAAGTATGAGTAATTGTGCGGTACATTTTCCTCTAATCAGTTCAAAACCATAGAGTGTATCTTGATTTTGACTTTTAAAAAATATTTTATTATTGAATTTATTAGAAGGGTCGCTGGATGCATGGAGCGATAAATGAATGATGTTATAAATATTCATTTTTTCCAGAAAAGTTTTTTTATTACAATCATTACCAATGTAGAGGTCTATGTTTTTACTTAGATTTTTTTGAAGGGCGTTTAATTCTATATTTGAATAAGGTAATTCTTTTGTTTTAAAATCGTAACTAAAAAAAGCCATTTTGGGATTCGGCGAAATCTTTTCAAACAGTGTATTCTGGAAAATTTTCCACGATGACGAATACTCTATGCTATGAGAATAGACGAGATATGGCAGTGTTTTATAGGACAATTTTGCGATTTCTACTTGATTTACTGAGGGGGTCAACGCTTCAAATGGCAGACCTGATAATTGTCGATCTTGCACGATGATTAGGTTATTCGATGTTTTTAATTGCGCTTTTAATCCTGAGCACAATTTATCGTATAAATGACTTGCTAAATCGTAATAATTAGAAGCACTCGCAATATTGTTTTTATCCTTTAAAACCGATTTGACTTCACTGATTTGTTTTATTAAAATTTCCGTAGAATCAAACTCTTGAAAATCTATTTTTGTAGGGGAAAAGGCGAATCTATACCATTTTTTAGGGCATAATGTATAGTGTAGAAACAGTTGATGACCTTTTAACGATTTTAGAATTGTATCAATAGAAGGAATTATTTGTTGTGTTTTTCTTTTAAAAAAATCAGGATAGTCCTTTTCTATTCTGGAATATATATTTTTAAGTTGACTCTCCAATAATTCAATATCACTTGAATTATTTCCTAAATAGTCCCTTTGCCATTTTGATTGGCTAATTTGATAATTGAGCTCTTTTATACTGTCAGTAATGGTATTACTGGGCTTTACAATGCTTTTTTCATCAGCAATATTTCGATAAAGCAGTATGGATTTTAGCCTTTCTGCAAACCGAAAAGCATAATTCAGATATTCTTTTTTAGGCGTTTTTTGATATAATAAATACGCCGTACTCAAGGCTTGGGTATAGGATTGTTCGCCGTACTCGCGTTGATAGGATAAGACCGATTCTTCTTCTGTTGAGAATATATTTTGAAATAGGTTTTCATCGGTTAGTTTTGAAATTTCAAATGCCTGATTGAGTGCTTTAATGTCTTTATCATATTTGTATTTCTCATTAAGTGTTTGGGCTATTAAAAAATAAGAGACAAAAATATATTTGTTTTTTTTGTAAACGTTAGGAGAAAGAATAAAATTCCATGATAAATCCGTGCTGTTATTTA
>JANMYC010001585.1:0-1680 GCA_031381715.1 Saprospiraceae bacterium | reverse complement strand
GCTTCAATGAGCCGCTGCATTTTGGCGGCGGAAGCTTGCATACGCACAATATTCGTATTTACAGTACCCGGAATTTTATGGCTGTATTTTTCTAAAATAATGGAAGCGTATATCTGTATTTTTCGTAAAGGCTCTTTCAAGTCATGCGTGCTTATCCAGTTCATGTTAGCCAATTCATCATTGGCTTTTTGGAGTTTTTCATTGAGGCTGCGGTATTTTACTTCTTCTTCTATTAAATCAATCAGGTGCAATTGCCTTTGTATCACCAAGGAAATGGCAGCCGCCGCATTTAATTCGGGTCTTAGCCATTCAGTGCTTTGATATTTTACAGATTCGCTCCAAGCTGCGAATGATTTTCGGGGCGTAAGCAATTTGTTTTCTTCATTTAGCAGTATCGCCTTGTTGGGGTCACCTCCCCACAGTTTTGTTGTTTGCATCTCGTTCCGCATCCAAAATATAGCATTGCCGGGTAATAAACCAAGCTGTTGGTAACAAATTCCTGCCACGCTATTGCTCATTGCTTTGGCTGGCAAATAATCATCTCTAAACCTTGATGTATTAAAGTTTTCATTTTTTTTATTTTTAAAAAGCCAATCTGCCATTAACTGCAAGTCTTCTTTTGACGGCACTGTGCCTGCGGTAAATATATTGCCTTTATGTATTACGGCAATACCGTCTGCATTTAAAAGGTTTTTTAGCGATTGCAATGTTGACTCATTGCTAATAACAGGCTGTTCTTTGGCAAATTGTTCGCTCAAATCCTGCAGCTTTCTGTTGGTTTCTTTAGTAAGCTCAAATTCATCTGCCACCTGCCGCACGTCAATTTGCGATTGAAGAAATACCGCCTGCAAATGCGCGGCAAGCCTTGTATAATAAGGAATATATTTTGGGGTGTCATGATGACAGGATATAAGCCCCCACAATTTCTTATTGTAAATTAATGAAATGCTAAAAGAAGCACCTACACCCATATTTTTTAGGTATTGTATATGAATAGGCGATACCGAACGCAAAAAAGAAAGACTCAAATCTAATGTAAGGGCAGACCCGCCTTTTTCTTCCAATGCAAATAAAGGCACTGGCTCATAGTCCACATCTGCTATCATTCTTATAGGATTGCGTAGATACAGTTCACGGGCTTGTGCAGGTATATCTGTATGGGGATAATAAAGTCCCAAAAACGGTTCCATGTCTTCCCGTTTACTTTCGGCATATACTTCACCATTGTAATCTTTGTCAAAACGGTATATCATCACGCGGTCGTAACCCGTAATCAATTTTGTTTCATCGGCAATATCTTGGCAGAGATTCTTTAGGTTATCCGACTTTTCTGTATGATAGGCAAAACGTTTTGTTTGTATATAGAGGTCGGGCAACTGAGCATGATCCTCCGCAAAAGGTTCCATTTCTAAAACAATCGTATCACCGCTTTTATGGGCAGATGTACTATAAAGTTCTCCACGTAAAGAAAAAACAAACGGGCGTTCCATTTCACCACCGTCCAATTTGTATTGGGCAGTAAAATTACTTATTTCTGCTTTATCAAAAAACAGATGTAAATTTTTACCCATTATTTCATTCAAGGGCAACTGAAAATAGGTTTCGCAATTTTTACTTGCAAAAGCAATAGAATAATCAATCATTTTTACAGCAAGTAAAAAACCATAAGGCTGTATGCTG
>JANMYC010001584.1:0-5147 GCA_031381715.1 Saprospiraceae bacterium | reverse complement strand
CGGCTGAATTGGTACAAAATCATAGATTTCAAGATACTATTGAGCAGCTTGAAATATTAATTGAAAACGACAGAACGCACATCGAAGCATACATTCTGATGGCTTACGCAGCGGAACAAGCGGGAGATTATCTACTCAGCTTGAGCTGTTTAGAAAAAGTGACTTTGATTAAGCCCGATTATCCAGGTATTTTTTACAAATTAGGCTCATTGATTGTTGAACATTTCAAGAATCAAAAGCGCAAAGCCATCCATTATTTCAAGGAAGCCATCGAGCATGATCCTAAAAATGCCGATGCTTATTATCAATTGGGTAAACTTGAATCTGAGCAATCCGCTGATTTTGATGTCATTATTGGATATTTTAAAAATGCTGTTACCCATAATCCATCACATGCTGATGCGTCATTTGAATTGGCAAAAGCTAAATATGAAGTGGGAGATAGAGCGCAAGCATCGTATTATTACAATAAAGCGTGTCAAAATAATGGTGTTTTCAGAAGTAAAATCAACGATGAAATTTTCAAATTTGAGGAGCCAATCCCTGAGCCAGTCGTTAATCCCATCCAAGATAACGGATTGACTGTACTCATCACTGGCGCTACATCAGGCATCGGACTTGCCACTGCGGAAATATTTGCTCAACACGGATATAGATTAATCTTGACGGGCAGAAGAGGTGATAGATTGAATGAAATCAAAGAAAAATTTGAAAATGAGTATAAAAACCTCAATCAAGTACTCGAATTTGATGTTCGCAGCTTAGAATCCGTAAAAAAATCCATTGCTGAGATTGAAGATGAATTCAAAAATGTAGATATTTTAATCAATAATGCGGGATTGGCGAGCGGATTAGCGCCCATTCATGAAGGCGATATTGAGGATTGGGAAGTCATGATTGATACCAACATCAAAGGTTTATTGTACATGACGCGTGCCATTGCACCGGGCATGGTCGCCAGAAGAAAAGGTCATATCATCAATATTTCATCCATAGCGGGTAAGGAAGTTTATCCAAACGGAAACGTTTACATCGCCACAAAACATGCCGTTGAGTCTTTGACCAAAGCCATGAGAATAGACCTCCACAAGTTCAATATTAGGGTCAGCCAAGTCGCTCCGGGTGCAGTGGAGGAGACCGAATTTTCATTGGTAAGATTTCATGGTGATTCTGAAAAAGCTAAAATTTATGAAGAATTTCAGCCGCTCAAAGCGAGTGATGTAGCAGAATCCATTTATTTTATCGCTTCCCGCCCCGAATATGTCAATATTCAAGACATAACTCTTTTGGGAACGCAACAAGCAGGAGCAAATTTTATTGATAAAAGCGGTAGAAAAGATAGAGAGTGATGATTTATGAATATCGATTATTGATTTATGATTTATGAAGGAATTATTATGCTGATTTCATACTTCTTAAATCATAAATCAATAATCGATATTCGTAAATCTTTTTCATCTTTTTCTTTTCATTAACCATTACTGTTTTATGCCATACTTACAGAAATCATCCTACACAAACCCACCTTTTTACCAATTCAACGGTCATTTACAAACCATTATCCCCGCTTTCAGAAAAGTGAAAGGCACGACATTCAGGCGTGAGCGCATCAGCACGCCCGACAATGACTTTTTGGATTTGGACTGGATTGAGAATAATTCAAACCGTTTAGTAGTTCTGACCCATGGATTTGAGGGAAATTCGTTGCGCCCTTACATGCTCGGCATGGCTAAAATCTTTTCTCAGAATAAATGGGACGTCCTATCGTGGAATTGCCGCTCGTGCAGTGGGGAAATAAATCTGGCTTTTAAAATGTATAATCATGGCAATATTGATGACATTGAGCGCGTCATCAATCATGCTGTAAGCTTCAAAAAGTATGATGAAATTGTATTGGTTGGGTTCAGTATGGGCGGAAATATTACTTTAAAATATGCCTCACTCAAAGCACACCCCTCAGTAAAAAAGGCAATTGCCTTCTCCGCGCCATTGGATATGAAATCTTCTACAATTTTACTGGGTGAAAAGCATAATTGGCTGTATCGGCTCAATTTTGAAAAAAAACTGCAACCCAAATTAGAGAAGAAAATCGTCCAATACCCCGATAAATTATCCAAACAGGACATTTCACATAAAGATTGGGAAAAGCAACTCCAGACGTATTTCTGTAAAATAAACGGCTACGAAAGCCTTGATACGTTTTATGAAATTGGCTCAGCCCTTAATTTTATTCCACAACTGAAAATACCCGCTTTGATAGTCCAAGCTGTAAATGATCCACTTCTAACGCCCGAATGTATTCCTTACGAATTGGCGGCTAATCACGCATATATTTATTTGGAGGCCCCTCAGTATGGCGGGCATTGTGGCTTCCCGTTGGCAAAAGACAATGAGTTTTCTTGGGCAGAATACCGAGCATTGGATTTTGCGCTTCAAAATTTTTAATAAAACGCTACCATTTCAATAAAATAAGCCTGATTATAAAACATAATCAGGCTTATTTTCTTTTAAAAAATTGTGGAAAACTATTTTCAAATAAAATTTTTCTTAAATTAAGTTTAATGTTTACTTTTACAATATAAATATCAAGGTTTATTAATAAACAGGAACGTGAAATAAATAAGTTTATATTCTTTTGTATTTTAATAAGTGTACAATTTCAAGTTTGCCCCCATACCCCCAAAGGGGGATTCCTTCTCAAAAAAGTAGAAATTTCGACTTTTACTTTATTTAATCCCCCTTCGGGGGTATGGGGGCAAACTTTAAAATTGAACCTTATTCAATTTTATATCACATTAAAAGAATTTAAATTTCTTTATTTCTCATTCCTTATTACAGAGAATAACCAATTTTTTTAGAATTTTTAATTAAATTGCGTATCACTATCTCAATAACTGATAGGATACTCAAGCGAAAGTTTTATGTCTATGACTTTAGATTATACATTAATTGAAACCAGTGAAGACCTTCAAAATTTTTACGAAATAAATAAAAATGTAGAATGGTTGGCTTTGGATACGGAGTTCATTGGAGAAAGGAGATTTGAAACACTTCTTTGTTTGATACAAGTAGCAACCCCAAACGGATATTATTTGATTGACCCGATTAAAATATCAGAATTGACTCCTTTTTTAGCTTTGCTTGAAGATGAAAAAATTCTTAAATTGACTCACGCGGGAGAAAATGATTATCGTTTGTTGAATTTGTATTGGGGTACTATCCCTAAAAACCTTTTTGATACTCAAATAGCTTCAGGCTTCGTGGGACATGGCTACCCTACTTCGTACGGAAAATTGGTTGAAAAAGAGCTTGGAGTAGCCATTGATAAAGGATATGCAGCAACTGATTGGGAAGCGCGGCCTTTGAAAAAAAAGCAACTCGAATATGCTTTGAGCGATGTTATTTATCTCTATGATTTATATCAAAAACTTAGAAATAGTTTATTAAAAAACAATCGTTTGACTTGGGTAGAATCTGAGATGGAAAAATGGGAATCTCCGAAGTACTACGAACGTGACCCGAATAGAGAAGCACTTATGAATACTTTGATGCAAAGTATAAAACCTCATAAGCAAGTTTTTTTGTTGCGCCTTTACGAATGGAGACGAAATGAAGCCCAGAGGCAGAATTATTCAAAAGAAATGGTGCTTCCAGCAAAATATATTGCTCTTATACTGAGGGGTATTGATTCTGGGAAACAAGCACTTTTGGATAGTAGAATTATACCCAATCGGCTGATTGAGCAGCATTGGAGTGTATTTCAAAGTCTTTCTCAAGCTAAAATAACTGAAGAAGAAGCTGAAATATTAAAAAAACTGCCTCCATTATCGAAAGAAGATCCTAAAAAGGATATTTCAATGGAGTTGCTCCACGTTTTAGTGAAGTTTAAATGTTTGGAAAGTGGCATTGCGCCTTCATTGGTTTTAAATAAGTCTGATTTGACTTATGCTACGCCTGGTGAAGACCTTTTTAGATTGTCATCATTGGATTGGCGGAGAGAATTTTTGGGAGATGCCATGTTAAAATGGTTGAACGATAGGGGCGAATTAGCGGTTATCATGGATTCAAACAAAGTTTTTGTGACAATGAAAGAATAAATATTTTAGTGCTCAATGCAACCTTAACCATCTAATTGCACGTATAGATAGGTACGGAATTGTGACAACGTATGTATAATAATCCAATGTCATAATTTCCTTAACTTTAAAAAGAAAATAATTTACTGAACTATTACATTCATATTAATTAAAACACTAACCTTACATTAACATTGTGATAAACATAAAAAGGGCTCAATATTATTTGCTATATTTCAGCATAATTCGATGACGCTTTTCTTTTATCACAAGTGAATGTGGGTTGAATGTATTTTAAAAAATATAGTACGCCTATTTAAAAATCAATCCGATTAAGATGTTTTTACAAACTCACCTTTACCGCGTAAAACTCATTTTTGCTTTCATCTGTTCTATTTCATCTGCAAATTTGTTGTTTTCACAAGCTCCAGCCAATGATATTTGCTCGGGTGCTATACCCCTCAGTATCACAGCTATAAATGATGCTTGTCCAACGACTGTTTACACAAATATTGCGGCAACGGATGCTAATGGCAGTATAAATTCTCCAAACCCAACCTGTTTTAATGGTTTAAAAGCCTTTAAAGATGTTTGGTTTAAATTTACAACTCCTGCTACAGGTGCTCAAAATTTCCGAATTCAGATTCAAGGAGTTAACGCTTTGGATAGTATCAAAAATCCACAAGTTGCTCTTTATATTGGTGACTGTTCCGTTGGATTGTTTGAGGAATATTGTGCTACTCAGGTTTCGAGCGTAAATTCGAGAACTTTAAGCATAGAAGCAGGCAATATGCGGGCAAATACCACATATTTCGTTCAAGTAGCCAACTACCAAAGTACGGATATAGGTGGTAAGTTTTCGGTGTGCGTAAAACCATTTGATGCTATTTATAAGCTTACTTTAGGAACTCAGACATCAACTGCGGGACAAGGGATTCTTTATGATTCAGGTGGACCATTAGCCAATTACGGAGATAGTGAAGGTGCTGCTTCTACCCAACCCGCTAATCCAGATAACTACTCATTTAATATAAGACCTTCCGCATCCGGTTGTATTGAAATCACAATTGA
>JANMYC010001583.1:0-3507 GCA_031381715.1 Saprospiraceae bacterium | reverse complement strand
TGTGGATGCTTTTGATAGAAGGTTACTCCAATCAAAAAATTTGTGATGAACTCTTTTTATCCATCAACACCATTAAATCACACCTTAAAAATTTGTACCTAAAGTTGGGCGTGAACTCTCGAACGGGTGCTATCAAGCAGTTTATGGATTTGACTTAAAACCGTATTTTTCTTTAAAAACCAACAATATCATAGCAATATTAAAGCTCTGTGCACCCCACAAGGCCTGGAACCCCATTATCATTAACTGAATTTTTTAATTAAAAAAGATTAACAAATGAAAAAATTAACCCAAGTATTAGCAATGTGTTTGGTACTTATTTTCATCTTTTCAGCTTGCGGTAAAAAAGACCCTTGCGAAGGTGTAACGTGTCAAAATGGTGGTACGTGTAAAGATGGTACTTGCCAATGTGCGACGGGATTTGAAGGGCAGTTTTGCGAAACGGTATCTTTACCAAAAGCCGTCAATGTCAGTTCCATAAAAGTGACTAAATTACCCGCCACCAAGGCCGATGGGGCAAAATGGGACAACGACGGCACAGAGCCCGACCTCATTTTGACTCTTGTCACTGTTAAAGCAGACAACACCGTTGAGTCAACCGTGTGGACAAGCGACCTCGTGAAATTGAATGCACCTGTTGCGCAACAGCATGATTTCACAATTATTTCACCTAAATTACGTGTGACAGATTTTACTAAAACTTACGCTCTGTTTTTATTCGATAAAGATGATGCGACCTCTGAAAATATGGGTGGTATTTCATTTAATTTGAAAGATATCACCAAAAACAAACCTGCTGCCATTACCTTAGATTGTGCTACCTGCAAAGTGGCTTTTGAAGTAAAGGTGACTTATGAGTAATATTAGTAGAGTAAAACTCACAGGGTGACTTCGAGTGACCCTGTGAATTAGCCACATTAATAAAATCAAACGTAACTAATTAGCCATGCCCACGAATTACACTAATTGTATTCGAATGAATAGCTTGTACGATACCTTGTTTGTCGTGCGGATTAGTGATAAATCACTAATCCGCATTCTTTTTATTGGGCTTATCTTTATCACGTTATTTTTATTTTTAAAATGTTTTCCAACTAAATCAATAAATTAGCGCAAATAAGTATGATACAGATGATAAAATGCCAATACGGAACAAAAAAAAGAAATCAATAATTGCATCATAAGATTTTTAAATAACGGACTTCAATATAAAACAATGAAAAAGCATTCTACTTGCACCCTAATTGCGACAATATTCCTTCTTTCACTCGCAACAAGCTACGCTCAACAAAAGAAAAATCTCTTGAAAAAAGAGATTAAACAACAAATATACGCTATCAAAAATGTGAATATTATCCCTATGACAGCAGGCGGTGTTGTGTTGCCAAATGCTACCGTTATCATTAAAAATGACAAAATAGAAGCGATAAATGGTGCTATTCCAAAAGAAGCTAAAATCATAGACGGTACTGGAAAATGGCTTATGCCCGGACTCATTGATATGCACGTTCATGTGCCGACCGATAGTCGTTTTGGTTCAAAACTGCCCACCGAAGGGGCTACATTTTTCTTTGACCTCCAAGATTATATGACACTTCATATTTCGAATGGTGTTACCACAATTTTTGACCTCAATTCTAAACCAGAACATTTCGGTCAAAGAAATGAAATAGCAAAAGGCAATGTCGTTGGGTCTCGTATGGCATTGGCTGCCTTGTTGGAAGGCGGAAAAGGACAAGGAAGAAGGGTTAATACCCCCGAAGATGGTCGGCAAGCAGTCCGTAGTGCCAAAGCGGAAGGCTATGAGTTTATCAAAACGTATTCTGAACTTAATGTTGAAACGTTTCAAGCCATTGTAGATGAAGCGAATAAGCAAGGACTAAAAACCATTGGACACATACCAGATGCTTTTAAAGGCAAATTGAAAGAAGCCTTTGTACCGCATTTTGGCATGGTGGCACACGCTGAAGAATTGACAAAACACGCTAAAGATTACAGTGAACAAGAAGCACAGCAATTTGCACAACTTATGAAAGACAATGGCACTTGGCTATGCCCTACATTGACGACGATGGTTTGGATTGCCAGTGAAGTCCGTTCATTGGACGAATTAAAGGCTTCGCCAACGCTTCAATATGTGCATCCACTTTTGCAAAGTAAATGGTTGACAGCCAATAAATACAATAAAATGTCTAATCCTGAAAACATCGCTTATTTTGAAAAATTTGTCAAATTTAATGCGCTGTTGGTAAAAGCGTGCAAAGCGGCGGGTGTGCCAATTGTGTTGGGTACGGATGCCAGCACATCGGGCGTAGTAGAAGGATTTTCGGTACATGATGAAATAGAACTTTTATTTGCAACGGGCATGACACCCGAAGAAGTGCTCACTTCTGCCACCCGTCTCTCTGCTACTTGGTTGGGTATTGAAAGCTTAGTAGGAACTGTGGAGTCAGGAAAGAAAGCCGACCTTATCTTATTAGATGCCAACCCCCTAAATGATGTGAAAAATACGCGTAAAATTGCGGGCGTTTTTATCAATGGCAATTGGCTTGATAAAGCTAAAATAAATGCCCAACTTTCTGATTTATCAAAGCGCAATACGGCTGCAAAAGGGGATTGGGATTGGAAGAAAATGATAAGTGGGAAATAAGATAAGTTGTTTTTATTGAAAATACTGAGGGGTATCTGTAACTTATTTCATGAATGCCAAATCATATAGTAAAAATTGATAAAATTCATGAAAAAGCGCGCTATTTGCCTCCTCACTTATTTATTCCCCATTATATTATTTGCTCAGAATACCCCCATTTTATTCAAAGATAAAGACATAACTGAAAAATGGATGGCTGAAAAAGGCATTCCTGCGCTCGGTATTGGTTATATAAAAGACGGTAAAATGGAACAAATCAGCGTCTTTGGCGACTTGGAAAAAGGACGACCCGCCCCTAAAAACACCATTTGGAACGTGGCTTCTTTGACCAAACCCATCACGGCTATGGTGACTTTAAAATTGGTGAATGAAGGTAAATGGGATTTGGATGAACCCATTTTTAACTATTGGATTGACCCCGATATTGCCAACGACCCGCGGCACAAATTGCTCACCACAAGGCTGCTTTTAAGCCACCAATCGGGATTCCCCAACTGGCGATGGAACAATAAATCTAAAAAATTGGCTTTTGATTTTGAGCCAGGAAAGAAATACCAATACTCGGGTGAAGGCATGGAATATTTGAAACACGCTCTGGAAAAGAAATTCAATAAGACTTTAGTCCAATTGGCGCAAGAACTCATTTTTACACCTTTAGAATTGAGTGACTCACGCCTTATTTGGGATGATAAAATGGATGAAACCCGATTCGCAAAATGGCACAATAAAAAAGGTGAACTCTACGAAATCACCAAAAGAAAAGAAGCCAGTGCTGCCGATGACCTTCTGACGACCATTGAAGATTATTCAAAATTCATGTTGCACATCATCAACGGAGCAGGGTTGAAACCCGAACT
>JANMYC010001572.1:0-1553 GCA_031381715.1 Saprospiraceae bacterium | reverse complement strand
ATATTAATCTTCTTTTACTCTCTTTTTTTAATTTAGGGGACAAATCGCTTTTGCGCCCAGTTTTTGGTGTAAAATGCCCATGGAAGTAACCCGATTCTGGGAGGCTTGCATGGCATCTTGTACTGAGGGGTCATCAATCTGAGCGGATTGCAGGGCTAAAAGGCTGGAGACGACTTCCAAATTGTTTTTAACGCGGTGATGGATTTCTTTTAAAAGCAATTCATTTTCGGCATTTTTAGCGGTGAGTTTGGTGAGCGTATTTTCAAGGGTCATATTCTGACTGTTGATTTCCTTTTTCTGTTCTTCCAAAAGGGCATTCGCTTTTTGTTTCTGACGATTGTTGCGGTAAAGTATCAGTGCTATTACCAACGCGCTTATCAGAAGTCCGATGGAGGTATTGAATCGCAACTCATTTTTAGCGTACATTTCGGCTAAGTTCAAATCTTCGATGCGTTGTTTTTCTTTGATTTCCAGTTGTTTGACTTGCTTGTTTTTTTCAAGATTCGTGACGGTATCTTTGGCAACTATCGAAATTTTTAATAATTCATATGCCTTTGTTGGGTTCTTTTTTTCAAGAATTTGAGACAACATAAAGGACGAATTCATTATTACGAGGTAGTTTTTCATTCTTTGTGCCCCTTCAAGTGCTATCTCCGCATAATTTTGAGCCGAATCCAATTTGTTTTGCGCAAAATACATTTGTGACAATTCATTTTGGGCTTCATTGACAAAAAATTCGGAGCCGCCGCTTTCTGAACTCGATATACTTTGTTTACAATATTCGACCGCCTTGTCAAAATCTTTACGTTTGCTACTTATGCGCGCCAATATCAGCGTAGGATATCCGACTTGTGCCTTAAAATGGAGTTTTGAATACGCCAATGATTCTTGGGCGAAATAATATGCCGAATCAAGGTTGTTTTTCCTTTCGTGCTCTTGAGCCAATAAAAAAATGGCGCTCCATTGGGTAAACGGATCCGATTCTTTTATTTGAGGATGATAGTACGCTTTTTGAGCCCAGTTTAAGGCTTCTTTATCGTCGCCTAATTTTTGATAAAGCAAGCCCATCATATTTGTTCCGAATATTTCTCGGATGGGCGCGTGTTTTCTACTCAGTTCTATTTGATCATAAGCCGTTTTAATGCCTTTTTCAAATGAAGCGGTGATGGCGTAGGCAAAACAAAGTGCCTCCAAACATTCTATTTCTCCGATGGGATATTTAATCTCTCTGGCTAATGACAAACCTTGATTGGCTATTTCAATGGTTTTATTGGGATTCACAAGCGTATTTGCCCGACTCAGCCAATACAATGCATTTACTTTTGTGGAGTCCTTTGCCGCGCCATTGGCTTTTTTACTGAAATTATCCATTTCAGCTTCATTCATCGGGAAAGGTTGGGCGAGTAAAGTATTAAGCGTAAAAAATAGTGTGAACGCAACTAAAATATATTTTCTCATTCTGTTAAGTTTTCAATTGGGTATTAGGATATTGAGGTATTGTGATATTAGGATATTGAGGTATTAGGATATTGTGATATTGAGTTATTATAGCG
>JANMYC010001565.1:0-3652 GCA_031381715.1 Saprospiraceae bacterium | reverse complement strand
ATTGGATTCAAACTCCTTCATAGCACTTAAAATAGTCTGAAGTTGCTTTTGAATGGGCACACTGTCCTCTAAGACTGACGCTTTTAACGTTTTTAATGGCTGAAACATCTACGGTGAAAGTCACCGCTTTTTCAGAAGACTCTTGCACGCAGCTTGTTACAGATAGTGAGAATATCGTAGATTCAAATTAGAAGTGCAATATTTTTCATAGTGCTAATTTTTAATATACTTCATTTGCAGTTTTAAAAAACTGAATTTTATCAAAATACTGCTTAACTGTTTTAGGACTTTTTCACCATTTTCAATTTTTTAAAAATACCAATGTGCAAAAACACAATCGTAGCGGGGGCAAAAGCGGCTATCCAACAAAAAGGAAAATTTGCCATTTCGAGAACGCCGAGTGTACCATCTTCAAGAGCATATTTTGTGGTAATGATAGCGGAAACGATGACATTCACAATATCCCAAAAGCCAATGATATTCCAGATTAAAGCCAATTTAGGCGCATAGGTTTTCTTATTTTCCACCGCATTGGCAACAAAAATAGCCGTAACTGCGGCAAATATATCACCGATGCCACCCACCAAAGCAAAGGTTTTAGGCAATGCCTCATACGCATAAGCGATGATAAAAAACACCCCAACGAACCTAAAAATATGAATCCGAATGAGCGATTCTAAAGGCGCATTTCCCAACAAAGTCCAATAGATTTTACTTCTAAAAACCACTGCAAGATAGAAAATCAACAAGGGAATAGCTGTAAAAAGTAGAATCCGAGGAGGCAAAGTATTGACGTGAAAAATGCCTGTAAATGACATTAGACTGACATAAATGATGTAAATAAAACAAAAAACAAGGACAATACGACCCATATTTAATGCTTTTGGGGGTTCAAATCCAGCTTTCAACGCAGCAGCTTTTGCGACATTGGCAATCATAAAAAAGGTGATGGAAAATGAAAGAATAAATAAAATGGATACCCATGCAGGTACGGAGGTGGTTAGAAAAGTCATAATAGAGTCCATTAATTTTAGTTAGAGTATGTTTTGAATTCTATTTTAGAGTGAAAAATGAAGTGTTTTTCTGTCTCAGATTTTAATTTTTTGGAGACATAGCCTAGCTACGTTGAGAAAAAATTTAAGAACTGAGACTGGAAAAGACTCACTTTTCGCCTAAAATAGAATTCAAAACATACTCTTAAATAATACACCAAAATTAGAGACTATAATTGACCCAAATCTTGCCATTTGGCAAGAACTCACTTTTTTGAAATTTCTTTTCGGATTCTGCTCAATGACGTGTCGGTAATACCCAAATAAGAAGCAATATTTTTCAGCGGGGCATGTTGAAAAATTTCGGGATGCGTTTCAATCAGTTTCAAATAGCGCTGTTCGGCGGTGTGTTGTATCATGCCCAGCATGCGGTCTTTGAGCCGTGAATAATTGTTAATCAACATCATTCTACCAAACTCCCTAAATTCTGGAATCGTGTGAAAACAGGTTTGTAAATCCTCGTAACCAATTGACCAAATGGTGCAATCCGTCATGGCTTGAATATTTTCGTCGGATGGAATCCGCTTGAAAAAGGATAAAAAATCGTTGGCAAATATGTTTTTACCATAAAAATTAGTGGTCACTTCACCCCCTTCTACATCTATGACATACGCTCGTAACAAGCCTTCTTCTATGAAATGAGACTCTTTGCAAACCTTGCCCTCTTGCAAAATATAATTATTTTTAATAATTTGTTTGATTGTAAAATGCTGCGCAACTTCCTGCGCTTTTTCAGTGGGCATCGGTAAAATATGCTGAATGAAGTGTATTAATTTCGCTTTTTCCATCAAAAAAGTGTTTTTAGATGCTAAATACTGAGGGGTATCACTTTTTAACTGTGTAAGCCATATTCCACAAACCATTGGGTTTCATATAAATATCATTCTGTTGAAAATCGAAAATGATATTGAACCGTTTTAATAAATCGTTGCCAAACACTTTCATGGGTATTTGCGAGGACTGTGCTGCGAAACTCAAGGGAATATCTTTCATATTTTTACCCGCAACTATTAGATGAGGCAATAATTTAGTCTCTATTTTAATGATATTGTTGTAAGAATCTCTGAGTTCGGAGGTGCTGAGGGTTTTGAGTTGCGCCGCCATATTGTATTTTTCAGCTATTTTAGGGTCTAATAAAATAGCGCCACCGTAACCTGAGTGGAACATAAAACTGTCCTTATACATCTCCTTCCCTATCGTCATCGCTCCTTCAATGTGCATGGAGCCTCTCTTAAAAACAAGCTTACTTTTATCGTACCCCCGCCGAGCCTTCGGGGTTAAAAACCTCAGTATTTTAGGCATTTTTGCGTGAATAATCATGATATTTTTATCATAATCAATCTCTACAATCTTTTTTGAAAACAGGTCATAGCCAAATTTACCATCCGTTCCTGCACCCGAATTTTCATTCTGAGTGATGGTCATACTATCCCATTTTTGATGGCTGATGGTCAAAATATTGCCCTCACTATATTGCGCCGAAGTCGTACCGCCCCAACTGCTGACATTACTGGATTTATCCAATTTCAATGGCAGCTTTTTCTCAACCGCTTCTTTGATAATGGTTACACCCGAGGCGGCGGTGTGAAACATCAAAATCAAGGTATCCGAGCCATTAATTTGTGCTTTTATGCATATATTGCTTTGCTTATTTAGAGTAAAAGGAATAGTATCTGGTGCAATCTGCGCTTTACTTAAGTGAGCATAAAATGTTAAAAAAAAGAGTAGAAATAAAGGCTTTTTCATGTTAAAATGGATTGAAATATGGCATATTGGTAAATTTTAGGTGAATATAGGCTTTTACTCTAAAATCAGGAAACATCTCCAACCCATAACAATAAACGGAACAAAACATTTTACAGCGATAATGTAAATAATGGGCTCTGATACTGAGGGGGTAAGATGAAGTGAATCGAAATGGAGATTTTTTACTTTTTATCAAAATCCTTTAAATATTGTGTACCTATTTTGAAGGATTTTTTTTAAATTTGATTTTTTTGTAATCTAAAAAACCAAAATATGCAACCACAACCCCTTACCAACATCGCCATTTCTTTTTCGGGAGGCGGCTATCGCGCCACCGCTTATAATCTGGGTACGCTTTCCTATCTCAATCATGTACAATCCAATAATGAGCCTTTACTCAAGCAAGTCGTGATGATTTCTACCATATCGGGCGGAACTATCACGGGCGTAAAATATGCTTTGAGCCTTGCCAAAGGTGAGACCTTTGAGCAATTTTTTACTGAATTGCACGATTTTTTACAAAAAGACATCATCATGGATGGTGCTTTTAAAATCCTCAATACGCCCAATAATTGGGATTATAAAACGAAAAATAAAAACCTTATCAACGCTTTTTCAGCAATTTATCAAAAGCATTTGTTTCACGATGCGCCTTTTAGCGTTTTGATGGACTACACCAATAAAACAGGTGTAGAATTCATGTTTAACGCTACGGATATGCGCAATGCCAAGCCGTTTAGATTCCAAACCAAGGGGAAAATGGGCAATTTCGAGCATGGAATGTCCCCCGAAAAGGCAAAAAACCTTCGATTAGGCGATATTACCGCATCCTCAAGCTGCTTCCCAGGCGGTTT
>JANMYC010001513.1:0-27056 GCA_031381715.1 Saprospiraceae bacterium | reverse complement strand
GTTGTAAGTCAATTTTCAATCATTCAAAACTTATCCTTCTACAACTTTAATGAGGTGAGATACTTTTCTTACCATGCCTAAAATTTGAGGATTAGCTTCTTTCTCAACGGTTTGATATACCTTTCTGATACCCAAGGCTTTAACTGTATCCTTCTGATCTTGAGGACGATCAATCGTACTTTTGACTAAAGTGATTTTAATCTTGCTCATTTTTATATTGATTATTGTCAATTGAATATTTGACAGATTTCTTTGAATATTTACGCAATTGACTATCACTTTTGAATACTTCAAAAAAGAATTACAAAAGTAAACAGAAAATACTAATTATCCGTTGAAAACTTTAGTTACTTCAATACGGCGTTGCTTTGCCACTTGATGTGCAGTACGCAATTTAGATAAAGCATCAATTGTAGCTTTCACAACGTTATGAGGATTTGATGATCCCATTGACTTAGCCAATACATTGTGTACTCCTGCCATATCCAAAACAGCACGCATTGCACCACCTGCAATTACACCCGTACCCGCCGAAGCTGGCTTTAGTAATACTTTACCCGCACCAAATTTTCCTTTGATTTCGTGTGGTACAGTACCCTTTATTACAGGCACTTTTACAAGATTCTTTTTAGCATCTTCAACTGCTTTAGCAATAGCATCAGATACCTCACGAGCTTTACCTAAGCCCTGACCAACCATACCCTTACCATCACCTACTACCACAATCGCGGCAAAGCTGAAGGTACGACCACCTTTGGTTACTTTGGCAACGCGATTTAACGCTACCATCTTCTCTTTAAATTCAGATTCCGCAGCCGGAACTTTTTGAACATTTTTCGCCATTAGATTCAATGTATTTTAAAACGGCTATTTTTATCCGTAATAAATTGATATTTAATATCAGTTAAAAATCAGAGAATTTATTTAGATACAGTTATGTAGGCTCGTAAATTCTCTAATCTCTAAATAATGAATTATGCTTTTTAAATGAAAGGATTGATTATAATTGCAAACCACCTTCACGTGCACCTTCAGCTAATGCTTTTACACGGCCATGATATAGATAACCTCCACGGTCAAATACAACATTTGATATACCAGCTGATTTAGCTTTTTCAGCAAGTATTACACCTGCTGCCTTAGATTTTTCGACTTTCGTTCCTGAAGTTGTTACGTCCATTGTAGAAGCTGCCGCCAGAGTATGACCTGCAACATCATCAATTAATTGGGCATAAATACCTTTGTTTGAACGAAATACATTCAAGCGTGGACGCTCCGCTGTTCCACTTACTTTCTTCCGAACTCTTGAATGAATACGAGCTTGACGCTCTCTAACTGTCATTTTCATATTAGACTGACAATTTTAATTTTTATAAAAACTTCCAAAATCCCAAACTTTCGAATGAAAGCTTCCCTGAGTAAGATTCTGAAAGAGAGTTTATTATTTCTTACCACCAGCTGTTTTACCAGCTTTACGACGAAGAACTTCACCTTGGAAACGAATACCTTTACCTTTGTAAGGCTCAGTTTTACGGAATGTACGGATTTTAGCGCACAGAGCTCCTAATAACTGCTTATCATGGCAATTCATTATTAATGTCGGAGGTGAACCTTTTTCCATTTTAGTTTCAAATTTGATTTCAGATGGAAGAGCCATTTCAATCGGGTGTGAATAACCCAAAGTGAAAAGGATATTTCCGTCTTTATTCTCTAATTTGTAACCTACACCCACTAACTCTAATGTAGCAGTATAACCCTCACTAACTCCTTTTACCATGTTTGCAATCAAAGCACGGTATAAGCCATGTAACGCACGGTGACGCTTCTGGTCGGTAGGACGAGTAACTTTGATATTACCATCTTCTACGGCTACAGCAATATCGACATCAACTTGCTGAGTTAGTGTACCTTTCGGTCCTTTAATTGTCACCACATTGCCTTTTGAAATTTCTACCTCAACTTTAGCTGGTAGGGCAATTGGTGCTTTACCAATTCTTGACATTGTTTATATCTTTAAAATTGATGATTATCAATTGTTTAATTAAAAGTTTTGTTGGAATTTAAAACGAAAGATGATTTTTCATAAAAACTGTATGAGAACCATCAATGTGACTGTTAAAAAAAGCAACAAACAATTAATGAATATAGCAAAGCAACTCACCGCCTACATTGAGCTTGCGAGCGTCTTTATCTGTCATTACACCCCTAGAAGTAGAAATGATTGCAATACCTAAGCCATTGATAACGCGAGGAATATCAGTTGCTCCACGGTATAGACGTAAACCTGGTCTTGATGCACGAATCAAAGAGCGGATAACCGGCTGCTTTGTTTGTGGATCATATTTAAGCGCGATTTTTATCAAACCTGCTTGACCGGCAACATCTTCAAATTTATACTTGAGGATATAACCTTGTTCGTAAAGGATTTCCGTAATACGCTTCTTTAAGTTAGAAGCAGGAATCTCAACGATACTGTGACCCGCCATCTGTGCGTTACGAATGCGCGTCAGGAGGTCAGCTATAGGATCTGTTACTGCCATTTTAAAGCAATGATTTTAATTTTTTATGTTGCTACTGAGGGGGTATCAGTTAAATAGGTGTGAAACTGACCTGCCCCAGCCGATTTAAATTTTTGGAATAAGAATACTTTGAGGTGAAAAGAAATAGAATTTACAACTTAATCGACCCATCTATTTTTTTCACCACATGATTACCAAGAAGCTTTAGTCACGCCTGGTATTTTTCCGTTTAATGCCATCAACCGGAAAGTGTAACGATTGACACCAAAGTCACGCATATAACCTTTAGGACGTCCAGTAAGCTGGCAGCGGTTGTGCAAACGCACCTTAGAACCATTGCGAGGAAGCTTATCTAATTCTTCCCAGTTACCTTCTGCTTTCAATTTAGTGCGCAATTCAGCATAATGAGCCACCATGCGTTCGCGCTTCTTTTCTCTTGCTATGATTGATTTCTTAGCCATTGTATTCTAGAATTATTTTTTGAAAGGCATTCCCATTCCTTTTAACAATGCCAAAGCCTCTGCGTCAGTCTTAGCTGTTGTTACAAAAGTAATGTCCATACCTTGAATTTTATTGATTTTGTCAATATCAATTTCAGGAAAAATGATTTGTTCAGTAACGCCCATGGTATAATTTCCACGACCGTCAAAACTTCTATCATTTACGCCTTTGAAATCACGCACACGTGGTAGAGCGATACTAATCAATCTATCAAGAAATTCGTACATATTATCGCCACGAAGTGTCACACGTACACCAATTGGCATTTTTTCACGAAGTTTAAAGTTAGATATAGAAGTGCGCGCTTTAGTTGATACCGCCTTTTGACCAGCAATAGTAGTCATTTCATTGACAGCAACTTCCACAAGCTTTTTATCCTGTGTAGCACCTCCGACACCTTGATTAATACAAATCTTAGTTACTTTAGGTACTTGCATCACAGTCTTGTATTGAAATTGCTCCATTAAAGCAGCAGCAATCTCATCACGATATTTTGTCTTAAGTCTAGGTACGTAGCTCATTACTTAATAGTTTGACCTGATTTTTTAGAATAGCGAACTAATTTTCCACCTTCTTCGCGGCGACCTACACGAGTAGGAGCACTTGATTGAGGGTCAACAAGCATAACATTAGAGATTTGAATTGGTAATTCAATTTGTTCTCTTCCACCAGCACTTGTTTGTGTGGGTTTGCGATGTTTAGTAGCCAAACGAACGCCTTCAACGATTGCCTTATTTTCAGAAGGAAATACCTTGATAACTGAACCAGTTTTGCCTTTATCTTCGCCTGTGATAACCATCACCGCGTCACCTGTTTTGATACGGAGCTTAGGTGCGAATCTTTTTGTTGCCATTTTACTTAAAATATTGAGTAGTGAAATTTGTTATTGAAATACTGCTAAAATTAGTCGAATTCAACACTTAAAAAACACTTAACTTTTATTTGAATACTTTGAAATGCGATTACAGAACTTCTGGTGCCAATGAGACAATTCTCATATAATCTTTGTCACGAAGCTCACGAGCTACTGGACCAAATATACGAGAACCACGAGGTTCATCAGATGCTGTTAAAAGTACGCAAGCGTTGTCATCGAAACGAATGTAAGAACCATCTTTACGACGGATTTCCTTACGAGTACGCACAATTACTGCTTTTGAAACCGAACCTTTTTTCACACCACCTGGTGTTGCATCTTTTACAGTAACAACTATTTTGTCACCGATTGAAGCATAACGGCGCTTCGAGCCACCTAGTACACGGATACAAAGAACTTCTTTTGCACCACTGTTATCCGCCACTCTTAATCTTGATTCTGCCTGTATCATTTTCTTAAGTTGAAAATTTTTACAAAGAATGATGTTATCGCTTAGAGGAATTATTGATAGCTTCTTGAGCTACTACAGATAATTCGTAAATCAACAACGAATAATTATTTCGCTCTATCTATGACTTCCACGAGTCTCCAACGCTTCAATTTACTGAGGGGTCTTGTCTCCATGATGAGGACAGTATCACCAGCACCTGCGTTATTAGTTTCATCGTGAGCGTGGAGTTTCTTAGTTTGCTTCACGAACTTACCATAAATAGGATGTTTCAATTTACGTTCAACCTTGACAGTTATCGTCTTGTCTCTTGCATCACTTGAAACAACTCCAATACGAGTTTTTCTAAGATTTCTTTCAGCACTCATTTTTTCTATTGCTTTTAGCTTTTGTATTCAGCTTCCAGAGATTTTAAAACCCTAAAAACTAAACTATAATCAACTACTTATCGAATTAAGCTTTTTTAAGGCGTGCACGGCGTTCACGGATACGAGAACGCATCACTAAATCCTCTGCTGAATACTCAGACAAATCGCGTTTGCGGAGTTCAGTGTATACACGTGCAATTTCTTTACGCATCTTCTTGAACTGGCTATTATCGGCGATGCCACGTACTGATTGCTCAACCCCCATCTTGCGAAGGTCAGTCTCAAGAACGGTCAGCTCACTTAAAAGAGCCTCTTCCGATATTTCTTGCAGGTTTTTACTTTTCTCTGCCATTTTTTCCAAATGTTTAAATACTTGACTTACAATGAGTTGGTTTATCCAGCGTAATCAATACGAGAAACTGTTTTCGTCATTACTGGTAGCTTTTGAGCACCAAGACGAAGAGCTTCACGCGCGATTTCTTCTGAAACACCATCAATCTCAAAAATAATACGACCTGGTTTTACTAAAGCGACCCAGTGATCAAGAGCACCTTTACCTTTACCCATACGTACTTCCGCTGGCTTAGAGGTAATAGGCTTATCAGGAAAAACAAGGCACCATACTTTACCCTCACGTTTCATGAAACGAGTGAGCGCAATACGAGCAGCTTCTATTTGGCGGCTTGTAAGACGTCCCGCATCCATTGATTTGAGCGCAAAAGAGCCAAAAGAAATTGTACTTCCTTTATAAGCCAAACCTGTGTTGCGGCCTTTCTGCTGCTTACGATATTTCGTTCTTTTCGGCTGTAACATTGTTCAAATGTTTTAGTTGCGAAACTTAAATCGCTATCTTTTATTGAACAAGTCTGTTCCAAATCACCCACTTTTCGAAAGCGGCTGCAAAGATACAGACTTTTGTTTAAAATTTCTAACTTTATTATTAGTTTTATTCTGTTTTACAGAACAAATAATGATAATAACGGAATATTATTTCTTGACTCCGCCACCACCGCCTCCGCGATTGTTTCCACCACCGCCTCCGCGGTTATTTCCACCACCGCCTCCGCGATTGTTGTTGCCGCCAGTGTTGCCACCGCCGCCACGATTATTACCACCACCACCGCCACGGTTATTTGCGCCACCTCTATCATTACCGCCTCTATCGTTACCGCCACGTCTGTTATTGCTGTCACGGCGATCACCTCTATCGTTACCACCACCACGATTATCGCGACGATCAGTAGATGTATTAGAAGTAGTGTTTTCAGTGAATGGTGTCAAATCGCGTTTACCAAATACTTCACCTTTACAGATCCATACTTTGATACCGATTTTACCATAAACTGTTTGAGCTTCGCTGTGAGCATAGTCAATATCAGCGCGGAAAGTATGCAATGGCGTACGTCCTTCTTTATATTCTTCACTACGAGCCATATCAGCACCACCCAAACGACCACCTACACGCACTTTGATACCCTCAGCACCAACACGCATTGTTTGTTGAATAGCCATTTTGATAGCACGACGGAAGTTTACACGTCCTTCGAGTTGCTTCGCAATAGTTTCACCTACAATAGCAGCGTCTAACTCAGGTTTACGAATTTCGTTGATGTTGATTTGAACATCTTTGCCCGTAAGCTTTTTAAGCTCTTCACGGATACGGTCTACTTCTTGACCACCCTTACCGATAATGATACCAGGACGTGATGTTTGAATTGTAACCGTTACACGTTTAAGTGTGCGCTCAATAATAATACGAGCTACACCACCCTTGTTGATCCTGGCTTTCAAATAGCTACGGATGTTTTCATCCTCCACTACTTTTTGAGCCATGTCTTTACCACCGAACCAGTTAGATTCCCAACCACGGATGATACCTAAACGATTACCTATCGGATTTGCCTTTTGACCCATTGTAATCTTTTAACGAAGCAATTTAATTTGCTTCAGTTTATGATTTAAAAAATTAATTTCATTTATCAAAAACAACTGCTATACTGAGGGGGTATCTTAAGATACCGCTTCAATAGGCTTGCGGTTTTCAACTACCAACGTAATGTGGTTTGTGCGCTTACGAATGCGATGAGCACGTCCCTGAGGAGCAGGCTGAAAGCGTTTCATAATTGTTGCGGCATCGCTGAACGCAGTTTTGATGTACAATTCGTACTCAGCTGCATCAAGTTCAGTTTTCACTTCCCAATTCGCTACTGCTGACATCAATATCTTCTGCAACCACTGAGCTGCCTCCTTGTTTGTATAACGAAGAATACCTAATGCCTCACTGACATTTTTGCCACGAATGTTATCCACTACGAGGCGCATCTTACGAGCCGACATTGGGCAACTCTTGAATCTTGCTACTGCTTCCATTGTATGTATTCAGTATTAAATAATGCGCGAAAATTGCAGCATTACAAAATTTATAAATTTGAAAAAACTATTTCTAAACGCTTGGATACTGAGGGGTAGTCTGAAAAAACAGCCAAACACCCATTCACACACAAAACGATTATTTCTTACGATTGCCTGAGTGACCTTTATAGTTACGTGTTGGTGAAAATTCACCTAACTTGTGGCCAACCATGTTCTCTGTAACAAAAACAGGGACAAATGTCTTACCGTTATGTACAGCTAAAGTTAAGCCTACCATGTTAGGGCTAATCATCGAAGCACGTGACCATGTTTTAATCACAGTTTTCTTATTACTTTCACGCATTGCTTCTACTTTCTCAAGCAATTTGTGAAATATGTAAGGTCCTTTTTTTAATGAACGAGGCATGATATTGAATTATGAATTAAAAACTATGAATTAAAAATTACACTCAAGTATTACTTTCGATTCCTAATTTCTAATTTTTCATTTTAAATTAATTAAAATTACTTATTTGTCGTTTTGCGTCGAGTAACAATTAAGCGGTTTGAGTGTGCATTTTTATCACGAGTTTTAGCACCTTTTGCTTTTTTACCCGTACGCGAACGTGGATGTCCACCTGATGCACGACCTTCACCACCACCCATCGGGTGATCCACAGGATTCATTACTACTGGACGTGTACGTGGACGACGACCTTCCCAACGTCTTGCACCTGCTTTACCGAATACTTCAAGGCTATGATCTGAGTTAGAAACTACACCCACAGTAGCACGGCATGTCATTAATACACGACGAATCTCTCCTGAAGGCAGGCGTAAAATCACATATTTACCCTCTTTACCAGCCAAAGTAGCATAAGTACCCGCTGAGCGAGCCAATGTACCACCTTTACCTGGTTGTAATTCAATATTGTGAATTTGAACACCAAGAGGCACTTCTGATAAAATCATTGTGTTACCTACATCTGGTGTTACACCTGCACCGTTTTGAACTATATGACCAACTTTCATTCCTGCTGGAGCTATCATGTAAGCCTTTTCACCGTCAGCATAGTGTATCAATGCGATAAACGCTGAACGATTTGGGTCATACTCAATAGTTTTAACAGTAGCTGGTACACCGTCTTTATTGCGTTTGAAATCAATAATACGGTATTGACGCTTATGTCCACCACCACGGTAACGTACGGTCATTTTACCTGAATGGTTACGACCACCCGAAGCTGGAAGACTTTCTAAGAGTGTTTTCTCAGGTACAGAAGTAGTAACTTCTGCAAAAGAGTTGGTAACTCTTGTACGCAACGAGGGCGTTAGCGGGTTATATTTTTTAACTGGCATCTTATTTAAAAAGATTTTGGATTTCAGAATTTCTATTTCTCAATAAAATAGAGCATCATAAATTCTTAAAATTATTCTTCACCGCCATCAGTACCACTGAAGAGGTCGATTTTCTCACCTTCTTGAAGTGTAACGAATGCCTTTTTGTAAGCAGGTTTCATACCTTTCACAACGCCGCTGCGTGTTGAACGAGATTTTGATTTACCCGGCACTACAGCTGTGTTGACTGTTGATACAGATACATTAAACATCTCTTCTACTGCTTTACCGACTTCTATCTTGTTCGCCTTTCTGTCCACTACAAAGGTATAAACAGTCTTGCTCATAGCCTTATCGGACTTTTCGGTAATGATTGGACGAATTAAAATGTCTCTTGCCATTTTTTTATTATTGTCTATTGTTAATTAAACTCTATTTAATAAATAGCAATTAATTAAACATTTCTTGAATTTTTGCAATCGAACCTTCAGACAATACGAGAGTCTGTGTGTGCATGATTTGGTATGTATTCAAATCACTTGCACGAGCCAATGATACACGCTTGATATTACGGCTTGATTTCAATAAAGCATCGTTGTACTCTGGAGTAACTACTACTGCTCTTCTGCTACTTTCAATACCCAAGTTTTTAATTACATTTAAAAACTCCTTTGTTTTTGGTGCAGCGAAGTTAAAATCTTCAACCACTAATATCGATCCCGTAGACGCTTTCGTAGAAAAAGCTGATTTACGAGCTAATTGCCTTACTTTTTTGTTCAACTTAATGTTGTATTCGTGTGGTTTAGGTCCGAATACACGAGCACCACCGTAAAGTAGTGGAGAATTGATGTCACCTCTACGTGCGCCACCTGTTCCTTTTTGTTTGAACAATTTACGTGTAGAACCTGACATTTCACTACGCTCTTTCGACTTGTGAGTGCCTTGGCGTTGGTGAGCCAAATATTGCTTCACTGCGAGGTACACTGCGTGTTCGTTCGGCTCTATTCCGAAAATATCAGCAGGTAATTCAACGCTTCTGCCGGTCTTTTGACCTTTCATATCTAAAACATCTATTTTCATTTCTTTGAAATTATTTTAATCGAACACCCCCTCAGTATTTTAATAAAAATATATAACTGATGACTGACGACTGACGACTAAATTTTATTTTTCAATAATGATATACGCGCCTTTATGACCCGGAATAGCTCCTTTCAATAAGATCAAGTTTTGGTCTGCAAAGATTTTAGCAACTTTAAGACCTTTGATAGTCACTCTGTCACCACCTGTACGACCGCCCATGCGCATACCTTTCATTACCTTTGATGGATAAGAAGAAGCACCTATTGAACCTGGAGCGCGCAAGCGATCATGCTGACCGTGAGTGCTTTGTCCAACACCACCAAAACCGTGGCGCTTTACAACACCTTGGAAGCCTTTACCTTTTGATGTGCCAATGGCAAATACTTTATCACCTTCTGCAAATATTTCAGCTACATTGATTGTGTCGCCTAATTGCTTTGCAATACTTGTATTGCGGAACTCAGCGATTTGGCTCATTGCGCCTTCAACACCTGCTTTTTTGAAGTGACCAAGCAATTGCTTAGATGTGTTCTTTTCTTTTGCCTCACCGAATGCAACTTGTATCGCTTCGTATCCATCTGTTTCACTGGTTTTAACCTGTGTGACAACATTGGGACCTAACTCTACCACAGTTACTGCAATGGCATTTCCCTTATCATCGAAGATGCTGGTCATGCCAACTTTCTTTCCGATTAATCCGTTCACTTTTTTTAAATTTTAAAATTTAAGAAATTTAGACAGGCAGAACTTTGAAGTTCCCGTTAGTGAGATGTGCCGAAGTATCTCTTTAATGCGTGTGGTAATGAAACCATTTAACTATTAAGGCTAGATACTGGAGAGATAGATGAAGGTAGCGTACTAAGAAAACTTAATACTTAACCTGATGATTTCTCTCTTTTTCTTTCGACAGATACTGAGGGGTATCGCATATTCAATAAATATGAATTCATAATTATTGAATAAAGACCTTTTCAGTAATAGCCACTAAAAATCTTAAAGTATAGATGATGAATAAGGATTCGTCAATAATCTCGTTCCCGATTGTTTCGGGATTACATCAGCTTTACCTGAATATCCACTCCACTTGGCAATTCCAGTTTTGACAAAGCGTCAACTGTTTTCGCATTTGGGGAATAGATTTCTATTAAACGCTTATGCGTTCTAAGTTGGAACTGCTCACGAGCTTTCTTATTGACATGCGGGGAACGCAGGACAGTATAGATTTGCTTTTCAGTGGGCAGCGGAATCGGACCAACTACTGCCGCGTTTGTGGCGCGGACTGTTTTAACGATTTTCTCTGTAGATTTATCTACTAAGTTATGATCGTAACTACGGAGTTTGATTCTGATTTTCTGATTCATGACCCTATTATATCAATTTTCAATCTTTACCAATCCACCTTCTGTGAATTGCGGTGCAAAGATAATAGCTTTATTTGAACTACCAAACACTTTTGAAAAATTTTATTCTTTTTTTAAAAAAAATTAATCGTGTTAAAAGCATATAAATGAACTGAACCGATAACTCACTTGTAAGCTATCGGTTCAGAATATTAGATACGTTAAATAAAACCTTTATTCTTTGCCCAAATATTAATAAAACAGCCTTTATTTAGCTGTATCAGTAAAATATTTAAGCCATTACTTTCTCATTAACCATCGCTAAGGCATTCATGATTTTGATGTACAATTCATCAGGCTTAAACGGTTTTGAAATATAATCATTCATTTTTATTTCAAAACATTTATCAGCTTCTTGCTTTGTGGCAGTCGCTGTGAGGGCAATGATAGGCACATTTGACTTTTCACGGATGCGTGTAGTGGCATCAAAGCCATTCATTATGGGCATTTGTAAATCCATCAGGATGAGGTCGTAACCGTGAGAGCGGAATTTTTCAACAGCCACCATACCGTTTTCAGCAATATCCACAGTGACAAACGATGACCAGCTCGTTAATAGCTTCTTAGTAGCCATTTGGTTGAGGAAATGGTCTTCTACTAAAAGGATTTTTAGAGGTGATAACGGTGCAGTAGAATCAAGTATAATTTGCTTAACCGCCTTCACTGGCATATCCACTTCAAATGATGTAGTATCATTATTTCTATTGAGTATATTAAAATTACCTTTTAAAATATTTACCAATTTACCAACTATTGCCAAAGCCAATTGTTGCTTGTCGGTTTCGGTGGTATCATTTTTAAAAGTTTCTAATATCTTATTTTCCTCCATCAATTCTTTAATCTGAATGATGGACAGGGCACGACCGCTATACGTCGTTTTGAGATGCAATTGGGCTTGTTTATCCGCGTTTTGGATACCCATTTCCATCACAATTTTTCCTCCCGATGGCGTGTAACGAATGGCGTGATCAACGAGGTTATAAATAATTTGGGTTATCTTTTTAGAGTCTGCCACGATTTTTTCAGGCAACTCTTCATGAAGGCTGAAGTCCAATCTGATTTTTGCATTATCTGCTTTAATCTGGACAACTTTACGAATGGATTGAAAGAACTCTTTAACATTGAACTCATCTGCCTCTGGTTTCATATTCTGAGAAACCAACATCGAGAAGTTCAACATGTTATTAATCATTAATGATAAATCATCAACTGATACTTTCAAGCCTTCAACAAGTTCTTTTTGGGGAGGTGTAACCGTAGTATTTTCAATTAAATACAACAAATTGACGATACTACTGAGGGGTGTCCTGATGTGGAAACTCATATCTTGCATCGCCTCTTCCTTGATGATGGAGGTCTGGCGATTGATATTTTGCTCCATAATAAGCAACTCATTTGTCTTGCGTTCGTTGATGTCTTGAATACCTCCTACGAGCAACATTCTCTGAGTAATATCATCAAAAAAGACTTGTGCATGGACGTTTAACCATTTCATAGACGTGCCATCTACCACAATTCTATGCTCTATTTTATGAAGTTTTCCGTCCTTAATTGCGTTATCAAAAAACTGTTCTACATCTTCTCTATCTTCATAATGGACATAACTAAGGTAATCAGACATTCCCGTGGTAATAGTGCCGGGATGAAAGCCGAAAATTTTATAAATTTCATCCGTCCATATCATCTCATTGGAAACCAAATCCATCTCCCAATTACCAAAACCCGCTAACTGTTGGGCTTTGACAATTCTGCGCTCATTGATTGTTAATTCTCTTTTGGTATCTTCTAACTTCTGAAACTCTTTATGTCTTTGAATAGCATAACGAATAGCTCGTCCCAATAATTTACCATCAAATTGCCCTTTCACAAGAAAATCTTGCGCCCCTGCTTTCACGGCTTGATTACCCACTATTTCATTATTCACGCCCGTCAATACTATCACGGGAATATTAAGCACATTTTCCATGTACTTATTAAGCGTTTTGAAACCTTGAGAATCGGGAAGCGAGAGGTCAAGCAGTACAATATCCACTTCTTGTTTATTCAAAATGTCCATACCTTCAAAAAATGTATCGGCTACGAATAGCTCATACTTGAAGGCAGCATCTTTCATATATATTTTTACTAACTGAGCATCCCCTTTATTATCCTCAATGAGAAGAATATTTGTTGATTGTCTAACATTCATGTTCAGGAACTTCTAATGTTTTATACTTTTGAATTTGCGTTTATTCTAATAAATTAGTTTTCTCAAAATATGTGTGTTAAAGATAAAAAAATTGCCTTTTAATAAGAATTAGAGGGCAATGTCGCTGTCATCAACCAAAAGGCTTCAATTTTTTGAACAATGTCAAAGAATTTATCAAAATCCACGGGCTTATTGATATAGGCATTTACATTTAAATTATAAGTCTTTACTATATCTTGCTCGGCATTCGAGGTAGTCAAGACCACAACCGGAACGTATTTCAATACATCATCGTTTTTGATTTCACTTAAAACCTCTTTACCATCTTTTTTAGGAATATTCAAATCCAAAAGAATAATATCAGGTTTAGTTACGTCTGCATAATTCCCCCTTCTAAAAAGGTAATTAAGAGCATCTTCTCCATCCATTACCACGCTCAACTTCACTGGCAAACGTGAATCGCGAAAAGCCTCTTGTGTGAGCCTAACATCTCCGGGATTGTCCTCAACAAGTAAAATGTCAACAGGTCTATTATATTTTTCCATAAGTTCTATTTCTGCTTTTGCTTGGATTTGATTGATTGAATTAAATTGAGTACAATTTTCTATATCGACCGTCGAGAAGATATTTAATCGGTATTTATATAGATTTTATGTTTATTTTACCCCTTTGGAATGCCAATTTTACTAATTTTGAAAGTTAAAACAAAAAGCATCTCTTAATTAGAGTATTTTTTAAATAAAAATAATTTTGATATTTAATATCAAAATATCAAATTTGATGCCTAAAAACTGTTTCAGTGAGATTAGAATCATATAAATCACTCTATATTTGCCAATTATCTTAAAACGTGACAATAAAACCTATGCGTTCACTGAGTGATTACCAGAATATTTTTCAATCATACCTCTCGCAACACGCCTTCAATCAAGAGCCTCAGGAGCTGTATGAACCCGTTAATTACATCCTTTCTCTGGGCGGTAAAAGGCTGCGCCCCTTACTCGCGTTGATGGGTTATGAGCTTTTTGATGAAGACATTTCCAAAGCACTTCCGATTGCTGCTGCGGTTGAAATATTCCATAATTTCACCCTTTTACACGACGATATTATGGATCAGGCGCCTTTACGGAGAGGAAAACCGACTGTTCATGCAAAATACGGTATAAACACGGGCATCCTCTCAGGCGATGTGATGGTCATATTTGCGTATGAATTTTTAAATAAAATACCGCACCCAAAGCTATTGTCCATTTTCAATAAAATGGCAATTGAAGTCTGTGAAGGTCAGCAATACGATATGAATTTTGAAACCCGAAACGATGTGACAATCTCTGAGTATATTCGGATGATAGAATTGAAAACTTCGGTGCTCATCGCAGCAGCATTTCAGATGGGAGCGCTCGCAGGTGGTGCAACGGAAGAAGTTGCTCAACATTTATACGAATTTGGCAGAAATGTGGGCATTGCTTTCCAAATCCAAGATGATATTTTGGATACCTTTGGCGACCCCGAAAAGTTTGGTAAAAAAGTAGGTGGTGACATTGTTCAAAATAAAAAAACATACCTCGTTCTTAAATCCTACGAACTTGGAAATCCTGAACAAACCGACGCTCTTCATCAATTGATGAATACTCCCACAACTGACGAAGCCTTAAAAATAACGAATGTCAAAAACATCTATAATCAATTGAAAATAAGAGAGTTAGCGGAAAAAGTCATGGACGACTATCTCAATATCGCCTTTAAAAACATTGACGATACCCCCCTCAGTATAGAAAAGAAAAATTACCTCAAAACGTGGGCAAACGAGCTGATGATGCGGGAAGTTTAGTTGGTTGTTGGTTATTAATTATTGGTTATTGGTGACACGCAACAATCAACAACCAATAACCAATTATATTTTTTCGCGAAGGTTTAAAAGACCATATTTTATCTTTTCAAGATTTTCGATGGTTTTAAAACGCTGTGTTATATGAGGGCGTTGCGTGTTAAATTCAATTTTAGCATCTTCAAGTGTTAAGCCTTTATCATTGACAAGAGAATGAATTAAGCGCATTTCAGCTACCTCAAGGCTACCCAACACACCATTCTCTCTTTTTTTCAAGCCAAACTCCTCTTCCCAAAACCTCAAAAGCGATTTTGAAACATTTAAAGACGTGGCAACCTCATCCATCGTAAACTTAGTAGGCAAATAAAAATTGAGCATTGTAAGAATAATTTTTACAAAAGTAAAACTAAACGAGCAAGGTTACTATAACCCCGCTCGTTTAATTTTTACAGTACGTAAAGTTTTTATGTTTTTAATTACAAGGGTCAGTCGTTGTATTCACTTTTATGCCACCCGTTATGCTGTTATTTTCACCGCAATCTTTAATTTTGATATTGGGATATGAGCCTGCAATTACAGTATTTTTAAACGATTTAGGTGTTAAAAAGCCAAATCTATAACTATCTGTTGTCAACTCTATATCATAAGCGGCATTGCGAGCGGCATTATTATTCTCTATGATATTATTATTAGCCCCATCAATTACGAGGTATCCCGACGTCAAATTATCAGTCGAGTTATTATTCCTCATTTTACAACCTGTTGTTGGGGTTTCCGACCCAGCACCTCTCCCACTTGGTAAAATATAGCCACCTGCTGGTACATTACACAATATAATACCAAGGTAACTATTGTGTGTATAATTTCTTTCACAAGTACCCCACTTATCGCAAGGCCAGATAGGAAATATGGCATTACTCACATCATTATCGCTGATATAAGCGCTTTTACCATTGATAATAACTATGCTCTCAGCACTTGGAGCAAGGCCTGTTTGCCACGCACCTGAGCAGACTACCGTATTTTTCATTATAGCTACTCTATCTGACTTTTCAACCATTACTGCTGATTGAAATTTAGTGATTTTACAACGTAAAACAGTTGATTCGTTGGAGTTCTCTAAAAGAATGGCAGTAGAGCCATCAGAGTCCAAGGGCTGAATATCAACATCCAAAACAGCTGAACGAGGAGCATTTAAAAAATGTAAACTCGGTGCTAAAATCATATTACCGCCGGCATCAACCAAAGCTAATTTTGATTTAAATTTCAAAATTGCCCCCGCAGCCCCTACAATATTCACCGATTTTGAAATCGTAATTGCTTTATTCTCAGTATGCACGCCTGACTTTAAGTAAATCACACCACCCGCACAGACATCATTTACGGCTTTTGCAAGTGCATCAGTTGAGCCCGCGGGCACTTCAACCCAATCGCAAGCCGCTCTTGTTTGCAATGAAGTTGGTTTTGTCATAGCATCCAGCGCAACTAAATACTCTTTTGAGGGTGTATAATAATGGCTTTCGTCAATGTTTTGGGGTTGTACAGGGGCTTGGTTAACAAGGTCTTTTTGGCAACTTTGTAAAAAAAGCACCAGAATGAGGCATAAATAAATGGTAACGTTTCTCATGAATGAAATTGTTTTTGAATGTTAAAAATATTGATTAAAAAATTGAAAAAAGACAAAGAAGTGGCTGATAGTAAAATGCTCCTAAAACATTGACTATCAAATAATTGCAAATACTTACCTGTAAAATCGGCTTTTAAAAGAATGGGTGATTGCTATATTTTAAGTTATCTCCTGTAGATTGTTTTAATTTTTATTTTGGGTTAAAAGTAAAATTGGTCTGCGTGTATTATGAAGCGACACCCCTCAGTATTTCACCCTTATTTAGGTGTTTTAAAACTTGAAAAATGCTCGTGGGTGATTTTCCATTTACCCGCATCATCTATTAACACAAACGTAGCTCTGGCAGTATCGATTAACTTAGCGCCTTGTATCTGAGCATCATAAGGCATGACGAATGTGGCTACTGCTACCTTACCAAATACATCCACTTTTAACTCATTTATTTTAAAGTTAAAATTGTCAACTGAAGAAAATACCGCTTTTTCATATTCAGTATTTTGAGCATAGTTTTGGCGAAGCGGTGAATCATTATCATACTTCGTGAATTTGGGAGAATTAAGGTGAAATCCTTCTAGTTTTTCAAAATCTTTAGCTTTACCCGCTTGAAAAATTTCATTTATTTCTTGAGTAATTTTAGCTTGCTCTTGCGTGAAGGGTTCTGTGATGATATTCGTTTCGGGCTGTTTACAAGCTATGGTTGCAAACATTGAAAACAGCATTAAATACATTGAAATCTTGCTGAAATTGTAAGAATTTTTCATTTAAAGTGTGGTTTTTATGATGAATGAAATGGGTGTACACCTCAGTATTATTTAGCAATGAACTCCCATAGTAGCTTATTAAAAATATCGGAACGGGCATTTTGAACCATGTGGGGCGTGCTTGGCAGAATACATAAATTGCTTGATCCTATAATTTTAGCCAAATAGAATTGGTGTTCCAATTTTGAAAAAAAATCTGAATCACCAAAAACTAATAAAGTGGGACATTTTATACTTTTAAGGCTTTCTTCTGTTATTTTAGGTTCTTTATCTTTTAAAAATGCGTCTTTCAAATTTTGAAGATAAACTGGAATTTTATCAGCCTCATAGTTAGAACCAAAATTAGATTTGATAAATTTAACCATATCATCACCCCAGCTACTTATGTCCTTCAACGCTTCATCTCTAAGAGCTTCATTATTAGAAAATGCGCCAATAGTCACCAATTTGCTTACTTTTTCGGGGTGTTTAGCTGCTAAATCCAAAGCAATACAGCCTCCTAAACTGAATCCTACTACAATAGCACTATCCACTTTTAATTCCTCTAAAAACTTGTAAACATCGTCCGTAAATGATTCTATTGTAAAAGGTATTTCAGAAAATGATGAATTACCATGTGCCCGTAAATGCAAAGCTATAACACGGTTTTTCTTAGAAAACTCACCTAATTGTTTCGGAAAGTGCCTATCACAAGTTGCCAGTGAGCCATGTAAAAAAAGCATGGGTTTACCTTGTCCAGCCTCTTTGTAAAAAAGTTTCGCACCATTAACTGTGATATATCCAGTTTTAAAAACAGTAGAATCTTTAGCAATTTGAGCTGTTGAAACGGTAGGATAAAGACAATAAAGTAAGCCTAATAAAAAGAATGATTTTAGGCATTTTTTAATAGTATTCGTCATAGTAAAATAAAGGTTTAAAGTTTGAAAAGAAGAATTGAAGTGCCCATTAGAAAGAGCAATCCTAAGTGAAATATCTATTACAATTATTCGAAAACAGAGAGTTTGTTGCTATCAATTTTTAAAATTAATAAGCCAATTTATAAAATACAACAGCGATTCACGAACTGCGGCAACGAGTCCATGAACTGCGGATTTTAATGCGTTTGGAAATTTTAAAGGCGTTCTAAAAGTTGTTTTTTATGTTCTCGCGAGACGGGTACACGCTTACCATCGCACATGACTAATTCGCCACCTTCACCCCGAATATAGCGATCAACTTTAGTTAGATTTATAATATGAGATTTATGTACCCGATAAAAACGGATATCGGATGAGAGGCTTTTTTCAAACTCGATCAGTTTTTTTGAAATATGAAATTTAGTACCATCGTCCATATAAATATGCGTATAACTACTATCAGCTTCGCAACGAATAAGGTGAGCCGTGCGAATAAAAACCAAGCCATCGGAAGTAGGTGCAGATATTTTTTCTAAAAATACTGTCCGTATGGACTCCTTTGGAGAGGGGGTATGTTTTATGCTTGAAATACTTTTTTCATTATCTAATTTTTGACGGACTTTCTCAACCGCTTTTATTAACTCTAAAGGGTCAATCGGCTTTAACAAGTAGTCAACAGCATTCACTTTGAAGGCTTTCACGGCATAATTATCATAAGCAGTTGTAAAAATGACATTTAACTGAGGGGGTATGCCCAAAGCTTCAATCAAATTCAAACCATTGAGTTCTGGCATCTGCACATCCAAAAACAATACATCAGGCAATGAATGCCTCAGGTGAGCCAATGCCATTTCAGGTTCATTAAAAATCTTTAAAACCTCCACATCTGGGCAAAACCGTCTTAAAAAAAGCATGAGCGTTTCAGCTAAATGCATTTCGTCATCTACAATTAAAGCAGTCATTTTTGTTATTTAGGGTTTTCCTTTTTCAAATAGCTAATAGGAAGTATTAATTCCACTATTGTTCCAATAGCTTGATTATCATCATTTTTCAAATCTATAATATTGACTGAGGCAGAACCTTCATTCATTTTATTAATAATCTCAAAACGTTCCTCAGTCAGTTTCATACCAAACGACTTATGTTCATCAACTAATGCTGTTTTTGATTTTAAATCGGCTGCCTTTTCTCTGCCAATCCCATTATCTTCAATGGTAATTTTCAAAATTTTACCTCCATTTTTAATATCCACTGATAGGCAGTTATTGGGCGATTTTTTAGGTAATAAACCATGCCATATTGCGTTTTCAATATAAGGCTGAATCAACATTGGAGGGATATAAATTTTCTCTATTTCAAGATTTTTATCAACATCAATCGTATATTTAAATTTTTCATGGAATCGCAAAGCCTCCATTTCGAGGTATAATTTCAAAGCTTCCACCTCTTTACTGAGAGGTATCATATCCGATTGAGAATGGTTCAAAACCAAACGAACTAAGCGAGAAAACTTAGTCAAGTATAAGGTTGCCGCATCGTTTTCATGATTTAAAATAAAACGAGTGATAGCACTCAAGCAATTAAAAATAAAATGCGGACTCATTTGCGACCTTAAAGCCTCCATTTCAACCTCAGCTATTCGTTGATTCAATGCCGTTTTAAGCATTTCTTTCTCTTGTATCTGATTGATTCTATAACGATAAAAACTGTAACCCAAGCCCGATAAAGTCAAAATCATCAAAGCTCTAAACCACCATGTCTGCCACCACGGAGCTAAAATAGTTAATTTTAATGTGGTTTCTTTTGTTCCCCATACACCGTCACTGTTCGTAGCTTTTACTCTAAATGTATAATTTCCTGCATCTAAATTTGTAAAAGTTGCACTGTGTTGATTACCTATGTATTGCCAAGCTGTATCAAATCCTTCTAACATATAAGCATATTTGATACTCTTAGGAGATGAATAATCCAAAGCAACAAAGTCAAAACCAATGACATTTTGCTTGTAAGTGAGTGTTAAATGCTTTGTAAATGAAATATCATCATCAAGTACGAAGTTGTTTTTATCTTTTTTACCTCTCGATATAGGAACAAATTTATTAAAAAGTTTAAAATCAGTAATATAAACATTGGGGTCAAGGGTACTCAATCGAATACTATCAGGATAAAAGAAATCAATACCTTCATTGCCAGCAAAGAAAAAACGGTCAGAATAACGACCTTTACCGTATAAAAAAGCATTAAAGCCTGTATTCAATAATCCGTTTTTTTGAGTAAAATTTTGGAAGGTTTCAGTTACAGGATTAAAAACAGAGATACCGTCGAAAGTACTTAACCAAAGGTTTCTTTTTTTATCAGGTAAAATAGAGATAACATTATTATCTATTAAACCATTTTCAGTTGTGTAATGCTTAAATTTCTCAGTTTTTACATCTAATTTATTCAAGCCACCACCATATGTGCCTACCCATATATTTTTTTGCTCATCTTCATACATACAAAAACCTGTACTTTCGCTTATGCTTTCAGGGTTATTTACGTCTTGTTTATATATTTTAAAAGAGTCTGCATTTACAATATATTTCCCAATCCCTTCTCTTGAACCCACCCAAATCTGTCCATCTTTGGTTTCCATAATGGAACGTGTAGCATTAAGAGCACCTTTAGTGAAATATTTCTTAATTCCTTTTTTATCAAAATCAACTTTATAAACACCCTCATTCCAAGTCACAATCCATAAATAGCCTTCACTATCTCTATGAATTTTACGAATAGTTTTTTTCCTAAATATCTTGAACTGCTTGAATTTAGACTCAATATCAATAAATTGCTTAATTTTTTTATCAAATAAAAAAAGCCCACCATCTGTTCCCATCCAAAGTCTATTATTATCTTCTTCTAAAAAACATACTAGACCACCTTGCCACCCTTCTTGATTGTACTTTGGCTTATATGTAAATGGGGTAATTTTACCTGATATAATATCAAGAAATCCTACTGCATTTTTTTGTGGTATTAGTAGAATATTAGGGCTATATTCATAAATTTCAAATAAACAACCTACCCACTTGATATGATCCATAGTGGCTAGTGGTACATTCTGAAAATTACTTTTATTGACATCAAAATAACTTAATCCTTTACCAAAAATTTGAGCCCATAAAATATTTGAAGATGAATAAAACGCATTATAAAATCGTTCTTTGGGATACCCTTTTGGGAATGTAGGGTTATAAATATACTTTTTAAATTCACTTGTTTGGGTATTTAAAATATATAACCCAGTATTTGTTTCAATCCATAGTTCATATTTACTTTTTCGTAGGAATAAACGTATAAGCTCATTTTTAAAACTTAAAAGTTCAATTACCTTAGTTTTATTTTCACTCGTTTTAATGTAAAATAATCCTTTACTAGTTGCTACCCAAATTACATCACAATCGTCTTTAAGTAAACGCGTTATTTGAAAATCGTCTTCATTTGTCAAAGCTTGAAGTAAATGAATTAATTGAACAGAATCTGATCTAAAATCCTTATAATACAAATTTTTAATAGTAGATAAATAAATTCCACTATTACAAAGCTCAATGTCAAAAATACCGAATCCTTTAATTTGCAATGATGATTCTATAAATTTATTATTTATTGAATCGAAAACAAAAAGGCTATTATCCGATGAAATCCAAATCTTGTTATCTTTATCTTTCTTAATAGAACTAATCCCGCTTATCCCTATTCCAAATTTTTCTTTATCATTGTATCGTTTGAAAGTTCGCTTTTTAATATCAAAATAATTTAAACCATTTTGAGTGCCAACCCAAAGATTACCTTTACTATCTTCACTAATTCGAGTTATTTTATTATCGCTTATACTGAGGGGGTCGTAAGTGCTATTTTTAAAATGAGTTAACTTATTTCCATCATATAAATATAGCCCCGAATATGAACCAAACCACATAAAACCTCTACTATCTTCATAGATACAATCCAAATTAGCAAGATTTGGATTATCTGGTAGTTCGAGTTTTTCAAATCTAAGATTACCGATTTGTGCCATGCAACAAAAATGGGAAAAGTAGCATATAAGCCAAATGAAAAGATAAAAAGAGGTTCTTTTTCTAGTTTTTTTCATAATTTGGAATGTTAACAATTTAAAAGTTAGTCCTGCAAAATATATTTTTTTATCGTTAAAACAAAACATTTTCTGCTTTTTCACCTTATCCAATGAAGTAAACCAATAGCTTTTTTTAAAAACAGGCATTTTAATATATTTTATAGTATATTTTCCTTATACTTACTTCCCAATTGAAAACCAATATCCTCTCATATCCCTACTTCTATTTAAATGAAAAACCTCCTTTTTATATTCTTTTTTTTAAATGCGTTTTTCCTCTCTGCCCAAGAAAAAACGCAGACTATCCGAGGGCAAGTTTTTGATAAAGATAATCAGCAACCGCTCGTAGGAGCAACGGTCACTTTGGTGCACAGTCAACCGCTTATTGGTATTTTGACTGACTCCAATGGCGTTTTTATACTTGAGAAAGTACCGCCTGGGCGTCAGATTATTGAGTGTAGTTTTATTGGGTATGCGCCATTTAAAAGTGAGGATTTTATAGTCAATTCAGTAAAAGAGACGGTTTTTAGGATAGAAATGAAGGAAAGTGACACTGAAATCGGCACTGTTGTTATCTCTTCATCGCATAATACCAATGCGCCTTTGAATGAATTATCGGTGGTGAGTACCCGCTCATTTTCAGTGGAGGAGACTGAAAGGATTCCTGCGGGCATCAATGACCCTGGGCGGATGGCGCTCTCATTTTCGGGTGTGCAGCAAGGCAGGGATGATTCCGAAAATGAAATTTTGATACGGGGCAATTCCTCTTTTGGCTTGCTTTGGCGACTCGAAGGGATTGATATTCCGACGCCCAATCACTACGCACGACCGGGCTCGTCGGGCGGTGGAATTACCGTTTTCAGTGCGCAATTACTCAGCCGCTCAGATTTTTCAACGGGTGGTATGCCGGCGGAATATGGCAATGCTATTTCGGGTGCCATGGATGTGCACCTCCGAAAAGGCAATGCGAATAAACGGGAGTATCGCACCAAATTGGGTTTGCTCGGCTTGGACTTTGCCACCGAAGGGCCCCTCAGTAAAGACCACTCTTCGTACCTCGTTAATTACCGTTATTCGACTTTGGGTCTATTGAGTAAAATGGGATTTTATGTCGTCGGTGAGCGCATCTCCAATGATTTTCAGGACTTATCTTTTAACATAGCTTTTGATAGTAAAAATAAAAAAACGACTTATACATTATTCGGTCTTGCGGGTCTGAGTACTGAGCACGATGCGCCCGTTGAAAATCCCTCCGAGCGCAAACAAGGCATAGCTAATAATTGGCAAGACCTTATTTTAGGCAGTAATATGGGCACATTGGGTATGACTTTTACGCATACTGTTAATGATAAAACCTATTTAAAAGGCGTCGTTGCGCTCATGTCGAGCTATATTTTCAGAAAATACGATACTCTGAATGAGCAAAATGTGCGTTATCGCTACAATACACAGAATTATTACGATTCCCGCGTTGCCGCAACTTTGACCCTCAATCATAAAATAAATGCGGATTTGCGTTTCAAAGGAGGTATTATCGCCAATCAAATTTTTTACAAATATGATAAGCAAATAAGGGCTCGCCCAACAAGCAAAGACATCAATGAGCGCAACCGCAGTGGCGTCGCTCAAGCGGGCAGCGTCAACACTCAAACCCTGCAATTATATGGGCAATTTAATTACCAAGCAACAAAGGATTTGACCTTGAATGGCGGCGTACATTTTTTGTATCTCGCACTCAACAATACCCCCTCAGTAGAGCCCCGTTTATCCATGAAATATCAGTTGACGAATCGTCAAACATTGAGTTTGGCGTATGGTCTGCATGGTCAAATATTGCCTTTATCGGCCTATTTATACGTACAAAAGGATACTATCAACGGTGTTGTCAACACGAGCACGCCGAATCATGATAGTAAAATGATTCACTCGCATCACCTCATTTTGTCCTATAATCTTTATACTGAAAACGCTTGGAAATTCAGTGCCGAAACGTATTTACAAAGGCTTTTTAATGTGCCAATTGAACCTACCGCAGGCTCGCTGTATTGGATGCTCAATGAGCAAGGCAACGTGCCCGATTTCAAAATTATCAGTCAAGGGAAAGGCTTAAATTATGGTTTGGATTTATCCTTGGAGCGTTTTTTTAGCAATAAATTTTACTGCCTCATCAATACATCAATTTTTAAATCCACTTATGAAGTGCTCAATAATGTCAAACGCAACAGCCGTTTGAATACCTCATTTGGCACTGGCTTGACTTTAGGAAGGGAATTTACATTAAAAAATAAGGCAACTTTGCAGGTGGGTTCACGCTCTATTTTTAACGGCGGTTTTAGATATTCACCGTTGGATATTACAGAATCTCAAAAGCAAAAGCAATATGTGCCCATAAAAGGTCAAGAATGGACCAAACAATCAGACCCGTATTTCCGCATTGATATGCGTTTGGCGTATCGTTTTAATAAAAAACATTATGCAGGAAACATCGCATTGGATATTCAAAATGTCATTAATCATGTCAATGTGAGTACTTTGGCTTATGACTCCGTGAATAATGCGCTTTATCCGAGCTTGCAACCAGGTGGTTTTACGCCCGTTCTCTCATTTCAATATGATTTTTAATAAAAAACCCGTGGCATCCTGATAAATCGGGATGTCACGTTTTTGTTACTCTTCAATCAATTTCAAAATCAGAGCATTCGTTGATTTCGGTTCTGCTTTACCTTTTGAGGCTTTCATGACCTCGCCCATGAAAAAGCCAATAAGCCCTTTTTTACCTTTCTTAAATTCAGCGACTTTATCGGGATTTTTAGCTAAGACTTCTTTCACGACATCAGCCAAAAAATCAGAATCAGTGGATTGTATGAGATTTAATTTCTCCGCCATCGTCAAAACAGTGGTAGATACTGAGGGGCTCTCCAAAATAGTGGTGTACAACTTTTGATAGGCTGCCGAAGCACTGATTTGACCGCTTTCTATCAATTCCAACATCTCCTGCCATTGGTGAAAATGACGCATAATTTTGACAAATGTATGTTCATCAGCATGAATAGCTGGTAAAAATTTATTTATAAAAAGATTAGCCGCAGGCTTATAAAGCGTTGATTTGAAACCTTTTATAAAATACAGATAATTTTCAAGCGTAGAAATATCTTCGGTTAAAAGATTGGCATCGTACTCCGTCAAACCATATTTTTCAATCAACTCTTTTTTACTTTCCCAAGGCAACTGAGGCATCTCAGCTTTTATTTTAGAAATCAATTCTTCACTGAGTATAATTGGTGGAAGGTCAGGGTCAGGAAAATAGCGATAATCATGGGCATTTTCCTTGCTTCGCAATGGCGAAGTTTTGCCTGTTATAGGGTCAAAATTCAAGGTGTTTTGCTGCACTACCCCACCCTTTTCAATCAAATCAATCTGGCGTTTTGTTTCAAACTCAATCGCTTTGCGGGCAAAACGCATTGAGTTCACATTTTTCACTTCACAGCGGGTGCCGAATTCAGTCGTGCCTTTTTTACGCACCGAGATATTCACATCGCACCGCATTGAGCCTTCTTCCATATTGCCATCGCTGACTTCGAGCCAACGCACCAATTGGCGCATGGCGGACATGAATGCATCCACTTCTTCACCACTTCTGAAATCGGGTTCAGTCACTATTTCGAGCAAAGGCGTGCCCGCACGGTTCAAATCAATGAACGATACTGAGGGGTCGTGGTCGTGGATGGATTTTCCGGCATCTTCTTCCATGTGGATGTGGTGCAATCGGATGGTCTTCTCCCCTTTTGAAGTCATTATTTTTAACGAACCGCCTACACAAATCGGCTTTTTGTCTTGCGTAATTTGATAGCCTTTTGGAAGGTCGGCGTAGAAGTAGTTTTTTCTATCAAAAGCACTAAAACGGCTTATTTCACTGTTTAAAGCAAAACCCAAGCGGGCAGCATATTCAATTTGCTTTTTATTCAAACGGGGTAAAGTGCCTGGGTGCGCCAGTGAAATCACCGACGTTTGGGTATTCGGTTCACCGCCAAATTTCACACTATCGGAGCAAAAAGCTTTACTCAAAGTGGCTAATTGCACATGTATTTCAAGACCAATAACGGTTTCGTAAGTATCGTAAATCGTCATATATTTAGATGCGATTCTATTCGCTATTTTGAAATTTTTAAAAATGAAAAACGTGCTTTCCCGCAAAGATAGGGAAAAGCACGTTTTAGGGGAATAACTATTTAAATTATTGAAAAATATCACCTATTTTAAATGAAAAACCCTCTACAACTATGGATTCAAGCACCCCCTCAGTATCCAAGATGTGGATTGGAAAAAACTCGCCTTCTTCATTTTTATACTGCGTCACCGTCTTTTTAACAGGATTAATCAACCAATATTCTTTTACGCCAGTTGACTCAAAAATGTGTTTTTTGTAACTCATTTCCTTCGCGGTGTTGCCTTCCGAAAGAATTTCGACGACCAAATCTGGAGCACCTTTCACCTGCCCATCAATAATATTCAAACGGTCTTTTGAAATGAATAAAATATCGGGTTGAACAGTATCGTGTTCTGTTAAAATGACATCCATTGGAGCAACTACAACTTTTCCAAGCTGATTTTTTTTAACAAAAGCACCCAGTAAAAGGAGTAATTCAGTAATTATATTTTGATGTAAAAAAAGGGGACTCGGCATAAAAATAAGTTTTCCGTTGTGAAGTTCATAGTTGCCACTATCGGGTGGTGTCATTCGAGCATAATCCTCGAA
>JANMYC010001469.1:0-4841 GCA_031381715.1 Saprospiraceae bacterium | reverse complement strand
TTGTATCATCTATTTTTCTTGACCATTGGATATATAAAAGGTCTCGTTTTGAAATAAAAGGGATATTCGGGTTGAATTGTTGATAAATGATTTGGGCGTTTTCATCTATCTCTTTCACGACATAACCACCCGTGTATTCGGCTGTCCAATATTGATGATAATCAATCATTTTATTGGTAAAAACATCAAATACTTCGCTGTGATTGGCAGCAACATTGGGTATACGCCATCTAAATAAGTCGTTTTTATCGTCTGCAAACGGTCTTTGCCAAATGCTGATGTCGTTCTTTTGGCTTCTCTCTTTCCATCCTTCATTTGAAGTCATTAATGCAAGGTCGGTATCCAACCATTTTTCCTTGTTTAATTGCCAATCATTAATCGTTATCATTGCTTATAATTCCTTGAATATTTGATTTTCCTATTTAAAAACGATGACATTTGGGGTGTTTTTCTCAATGGCAAAACAAATTACGCGTTTTTAAAACTTTATCCAAGCAATTAAGGACGAATAGGGTCTAAAACTGTCCAAAGCTATGGTTTTTATTATCGAAGGATTTTTTTGAAAATACTGAGGGGGTAACAAGTTCTAAAATTTACCCTTTTTATCCACAAACTGCCAAGCATCGCTTTCCCAGACACTGTACTCGCCATCTTTTACGGTTTTACAATTCGTACTGACTTTGGCTTTGCCATTTTCAAAAGGAAAAGCACAATCATACTGAGGGGGTATGACAATCGCATAAGTTGTGGCATCGGCATAACCGATTTTACCGTTTTTTACGACTCGTATCAAACCTTCGGAAGGATAATCGGGTCCATTATCGTAAAGGAATACTTCGTATTGTATTTTTTTTTGTTGGTCAACAAGAACCCATTTATTGTCTATTTCAACCATAGTCAAAGGTGTTTGATTGTTGGGATTGTTACACGACGCGACTATGAGCAGTATATAAAATGTGTATTTCATTTTTAAATGATTTTTTGCTTAAAAAATAGAGAAAATATGGTGCGTTTCGCTCCATCAAGTCACGCAAAGCGTAATGGCGTAAAATGCGTTCACAAAAGGCATGACGGAGGGGTTAAAAACGAATAATGTTTGTTTGTTTTGGATAGGCTGGTCGAGGTCTTTTCTTTTTTCGTTTAAACAGATAAATACCTTCGGGTGCTGTGGAAGCAGTCGGCAAAGATAGTATGCAGTTGAAAGTAGGGTTTACAGGATTTGGATTAATTTCACTTTGCCTACCTCTAAAAATGAGTGGAACTTCGCATGGGCAGTTGGGTTTTATAGGCATCCCTTCGAAATAACGCCCTTGTGCAAATCCCAATTCAACAATAAAAGTTAGTGTAATAACGAGTACTACGCTGGATATCATCTTCATAATTGAGCCATTTTATTTAAAAAACTGTAAGCAGGCATATCGAAAGGAGGACGTTATCCCCTCAGTATGTCAAGCAAAATTTACTTCTTGATGCATCTGGTGGTTTCAACTTAAGGGCTAATAGAAAGTAAATAGAAAGAGCATCGTTATCTACTTACTGCTAAAATTGTCAAAAAGCCCAAAATAATACTGAGAGAGCGAATCGAGTCACCCCCTCAGTACAAACACAAAACTTCATCTAACTCATTCATTCGTTTTATCACGACTTGAATCGTTATCATTTCATCTTAGAAGCTATATCAAATAGCCCTTTTTTCATCGTTTTATTGAGTTCAAAAGCCAGTATGCGGTAATTCGTATTTTTTAACATTTCCGATTTCCCTGCAATTGGTGTTTCTCTCACGAACCATGTTTCTTGCCCCCCGTCTTCGGCTTCCCACTCTGAGGTATCATCTTCGTTGATAAAATCTTCTCCTAAGTCAGCGTATTTCTCGAAGGCATTGGCCGTTTCCGCTTCTAATTTAGCTCTATTGGGAGTCGGTGGGAGCAGAGAGTCATACTTTTTAGCTGAAAGAGTTTGTCCAAAGAGGGTCATACTCACGAAGAGTAAAGCGATGATACAGATGTTTGTTTTCATTTAAATAAAATTTAAGGGTTACGCTAACTAAAATTGATTGGCCGCAGTTTTTTGTTTGGGCGATTTTTAAAAATATTGATTTTCTCAATTGAAGCATCCCCTCAGTATTTAACCTCGGAGATGCTTTCTTTCATTCGGTTTTTTAAATTTTATAGTCAAAATAAGGTTGTGATTATAGTTTGTTGTTTTCTCATAGTAAGGGTTTCCTAAGATTGTCTTTCAATCGTGATTTAAGTTATTTTGGGCTTTTCTAGTAATAGCGAATGGATTGAATAGCTTGTAAAAAGGGATAATTTTGTAGTTTTCATTGGTAAATTGACGTTATACAGATTAAAGAGTTTAATAAATGGAAAGGCTTTTTTAACCCTTCTACTCATTGATATTTAGAGTTGAAAAAAGTAAACTCATTTTTAAAAGAAATTTTTAAATCCTAAAAATCGTTTTTTAATATGTCTGTGTAATTACCTACGTGATGCGCTAATTTTAAAATATTATCCTCCCTCTGGTTTACTTTTTTCAATATTAAATATCAACTATCAGAAAGCGCATTTTAAAAGGCGTTTTACTCATTGAAATCAGAAAGTATAAATAAGCTACTAAAAGAAGTAGTGGGTCATAATTCGTATTTTAAGCTTTCATATAAAGTTTAATACAGTAAAACCTATGTGTTGCAACAATATTTAATTAGATTTGCTCTACACAGGAAACTTATAAAACTGCAATGGAAGTATGACTCTGAAAGAATTTTTAGACCGTTTTGAACAAGAAGGCACCAATAAATTGAGTGGGCAGGTATATACTCAATACCGCAAAATTTGCGTGCATTGGCTTTTGAAGCAGGGTAATATCACTGATATGAATACTGCAAAAGACATTTTTGCCGACGCTATTTTAATTCTGATCAACAATGCTGAACGGGGACGGATAGAACCCACCAATACTCAAGTGCTCACGTACCTGACAACTATTTGTCGGAATGCGCTTAGCAACTTACATAAACGCAAAGACAAGGCTTCAGAGTGGGAATTGGATACATTAATTGAAAATATTGCCGAGGAAAATACGGACGCCGCTATAGAAAAAGAAGCGCTGTTGGTGCGCATTGAAAATACGGTGGCTTCTTTACAAGAGCCCTGTGCCACACTTTTTAAATTGTATTATTATCAGGGCTATTCGCATAGAGAAATTGCAGCCAAACAAAATTATGCCTCCGAAAGCGTTTCAAAATCAATGCTTTATAAGTGTAAAAATAGTTTTGGCAAACTGATTAGAGGGTATTAAGATATTGGGATATTGGGATATTCATTTATTATTTAGCTAAATCAATATCTTAATACCTCAACACCTTGATTAAAACTTCAAACATGGAAAATAAAAACATACGATTAGAAGACTTAGAAATTTATCAACTTGCTCTTGAAATTGGCGAAGCAGTATGGAATATTATAGACACTTGGGAATATTTTCCTAAAAGTACTGTTGGAAACCAATTGGTAAGATCGGCTGACTCTATTTCTGCAAATATCGCTGAAGGTTATGGTAGATATTTTTATAAAGACAGAAAACAATTTTGCTATTATAGTAGAGGCTCTTTATTAGAAACCAAAAGTTGGTTGGTCAAATCTCTTAATCGATCATTAATTTCACAAAAAGAGTATGACGATTTAATATTAAAGCTGGGAAATCTACACCATAAGTTGAATATTTATATAAAGAAATTAAAAGAAAATAGTATCCAATAACCTTAATATCGCAATATCATAATACCTTAATATCAACATAAAATGGAACTAACAGACAAAGATATAGAACAATTAACGGCCTTATGGGAAGGTTCGTTATCCGATAATGACCGGCGGGATTTAGAAAATCGGCTTCAAACCGATGCTGGTTTCCGTAAAAATGCTCAAGAAATGCACCTTTATACTGAGGGGTTGACCGTCATTCGCCAACGCCAGATGCGTCAGCGCTTGCAAGACCTCGACGCCACTTTACCGCCTTTGGATCCACCAAGTTCAACCAATTGGTTGAAGATGATATTAGTGGCTTTGGTGGTTGCCTTAGCCGCTTTTGGCATTTGGCGGTACATGGCGAAGGAAGATGAGCCTGTACTATCGGGACCCGTTGCCGCCGTTTTTGAGCCTTATCCTGCTTTGGGAATTACGATGGGGGATGATGATAAAACAATTAGGTTGGAAGCATTGAAAATGTACGCGAAGAAAGATTATCAAAATGCTATACCGCTTTTAAATAAAGCTTTTGATATTGAAAAAGACAGTCTTTTGCTGTTTTATAAAGGCATAGCGTATATTGGGAATGGCGAATCGCTCAAAGCTATACCCGTATTTGAAAGCCTACAAACATCTACAACCTTACCCATTGATACAGTTGAATGGTTCTTAGCCTTAGCTTATTTTGAAACAAATCAGAAAGAAAAAGCGACAATTTTGCTAAAAAATGTCGCAAATACTGAGGGGGGTAAGTACAAAGCAAAAGCAAATGAATTAATAGAAAAAATGAACCTAAAATGATATAAAACCTAAATTTTTAACCTTTTTTCTCATAAAACTAAATGTTCAATCATGTCAAAAGTTATAAATTTGTTCAAGCCCAAAGCCAATAACACATTTACCATTGATACAGTGGATAGAAACCGAACCATCGCCAATGAAGCACCCGAAGCGGAAGAGTATCTTCAAGAAATCAAATTAGGCGGCACTGTTAATTGTTGTGCTTTCAAAGATGTCGGTAATCCTAATTTGGGGGGTAACATTCCTGGCGATAAGCTTACAGCCTATCGTTTCTGTATGATGACAGTGCCAGGC
>JANMYC010001468.1:0-2142 GCA_031381715.1 Saprospiraceae bacterium | reverse complement strand
AATAGAATCTATAAAATGAAAAAAGAGACAACCATTAGTAGGCGAAATTTCTTAAAATCGAGTTCATTAATTGCGGGCAGTTTTTTTATAGTGCCGCGTCATGTCTTGGGCAGAGGTTTCACCGCTCCGAGTGATAAACTCAATATTGCTGCCATAGGCGGTGGTGGTAAAGGCGCATCCGACATTTTAAATGCCTCAAATAATGGGCTTAACAATGTGGTAGCGTTATGCGATGTGGACAAAGCCCGTTGCAAAGGCAGCATGGATAAATTCCCGAACGCCAAATTTTACAAGGATTTCCGCGTGATGCTCGATGAGATGAAAGGGGATATTGATGCCGTTACCATCTCGACGCCTGACCATCAGCACGCCGTTGCCGCTATGGCAGCCATGCAATTGGGTAAGCACGTTTATGTTCAAAAACCGCTTTCACACGATATTTACGAAGCCAGAACGATGACTGAAAGCGCCCGAAAATACAAAGTCGTGACCCAAATGGGCAATCAAGGCTCATCCAATCCGACTCAAAAAGTGATGATGGATTGGTTGGATTCGGGTAAAATAGGGAAGGTGAGTACGGTTCATATTTGGACAAATCGGCCCGTTTGGCCTCAAGGCATTTCTTTGCCCAAAGAAAAGCCTAATTTGATTGCTTCAATGGATGACAAAGATTGGGATTTATGGTGCGGTACGGCGCCAAAAGTGGATTATCACCCACTGTATCACCCGTTTAAATGGCGCGGTTGGTGGAATTTTGGTACGGGTGCATTGGGCGATATGGGTTGTCACTTGATTGACCCGGCGTTCCGTGTTTTGGGTTTAGGCTATCCAACGGAGGTAGAATGTAGTGCTGGGCAAGTTTTTATTCAAGATTGGAATGCGGAATACATCCCCGAGGGCTGTCCACCGTCATCGAGTGTGCAATTGAAATTCCCGGCTACCAAGCGCAATAATACACCCGTAACGATGTATTGGACAGATGGCGGTATTCGCCCGTTTCACCCCGATTGGATACCTGCCGATGAGCCGCTTGCCGAAGCTGATAGCAGCAATGGCGTGATGATGATTGGCACAAAAGGCGTAATGACTTGCGGAACTTACGGAAATACGCCTAAAATATACATGAAAAATGGTGAAAAAATTGAAATGCCTAAACCCGATCCTAATTTTAAAAGCTTACCCGAACATGGTCATCAAGTTGCTTGGACTGAAGCCTGTAAAGCGGGTTTTGGCAGTGCTCAACACAAAGCTTTGAGCTCTTCATTCGATTATTCAGGTCCATTGACGGAGACTGTTTTGATGGGTAATTTGGCTATTCGCAGCTATATGTTGCGTAAGCCAAAGGAGAAAAACGGCTTTACTTACGAGGGTCGTAAAAAATTGCTTTGGGATGGTACCAATATGAAAGTCACCAATTTTGACGAAGCGAATCAATTCGTTTCACGCCAATACCGAGATGGATGGAAATTGGTTTAAAATACTTTTAGAATGTGATAAAGTTATAGTGAAAAATAGACCCCTCAGTATAAAGCGTAAATTTAAGAAAAAAACAGCCGAATACTGAGGGGTATTTTATTGGAATCAATTGATACCTTTTGTCGATAATTTTAATTCGGTCAGATTTGACCGAATTAAAATTATGGATTCTTTTTAGGCTTTTAATTAGGGAGTAGAGGAGAACCTCTTTTAAAAATAGCCTTAAATCAAGTTATTATGCAATCTCCTCCTTTTAACTCATTACCGTTTAAATGCATAAAAATTAAGGAATTTTAGATAAATTTGCCAGAGAAGAATTAGATAATTGGGCAGTTTTAGAAAAAATCATATCAAATAATAGATGGCGAAAGAGTTAAAAATCATTGTTCAAGACGCTGAAATTCGTTTTACGGAACAAAATGGACAGGAATATATCTCTTTAACGGATATGGCAAAGGTGTTTGGCGGGGAAGACGTGGTGCGAAATTGGATGCGCAATCGGCAAGTTATTGAATTTTTAGACGCTTGGGAAAAGATTTATAACCTCAATTTTAATTCGGTCGAATCTGACCGAATTAAAAATGATGTTGGTCTAATCACTTTTCGTCCTTCACCAAAGATGTGGGTAGAGGCGACCCAAGCCATTGGTATTTATTCAAAAACGGG
>JANMYC010001422.1:0-1833 GCA_031381715.1 Saprospiraceae bacterium | reverse complement strand
AATAGACAGGAAATTAGTTTCCAAAGATATATTAACCTTGTTCTTTTTAGAATCTCTAGGCTTATTATTTTGTGGCGTTTCTTTTTTATTATTTGCTTCATTCATTTTTCTTTTACTAGTGCAATAAGAATTAATTATTTGATAGTGGAAAACCTTAAAAACGTGCCTTTTTAAGACTAATTTACCCTATTTTTACTATCAAATTATTCTATTTCTGGAAATTAAAACACTGTCAAATAATTAATTCTTGAACCACTAGACACAATGATAAGTCCGATTATACTCAAATAGGTTCTAAAATAATTTTTGCAGATGGTGAAATTTATGACATGAGTCAGAATAAGTCAATTTCGAAACCTTTAAACACGAACTTTACATATACAGCCTCTATTACCCATGACAATATTGCTTATTTTACTGGAGGCTATAATTATAATTCAAATATTCTAACGACTACGGATTCTGTAAGAATGTATAATGATGAAAATGATACTTGGACTAACACAAAACTTTCCCAGTCTCGAACTAAAATAACAGCCACAAAAGTCCTTGATAATATACTATTCGTTGGTGGTTATTCTCTAAATGGTGTGAGTAAAGTTATTGATATCTATAACACTAAAACAAAAAAGTGGACAATAGATAGTCTTGATGCAGGAAGGTACAATATCAAAGCCGCTGTTTCAGAAAATAAATTATTTTTAGTAGCTGGTGATGTTTCTATTTTTTCACCTGGATTTGTAAACAGTTCTCTTAATTTTAGCTTTGACCCATCTACTTTTGTTGATGTTCTTGAATTTCCAGAAGAGATTACGCCCTCCGTATTAGAGCCTGAATTAGAGGTTTTTCCAAACCCGTTTAACAGCGAATTAACCATAAGATGGTCACCAAAAACTGATGGAATAGCTAAATTGAAAATTTTTGATAGTTTAGGTCAAAATATATTGAATACCACCATACAGAATAATCAAAAAGTCTTAAATATTAATCAATTAGCGACAGGAACTTACCTCATTTATCTTGAAACTTTAAAAGGGATTTTAACGAAAAAGGTCGTAAAGTATTAGATTTTAATAGAATATTGAAATAAGAACAAGGGCGTTGTACAATTCCCTTGTTCTTATATCGATATTACTACTTCAAAACCTCCTTCTGATGCTTCCACAAATCTTGAAAAATATCGGAATGGTTGAGGAGATATTCAAAACTGCCCTCATCGACAATTTTACCGTTTTGGAGGATATACACGTAGTCAAAAAGTGTCAATAAATGCAAGCGGTGAAGCGTAGAAAGGATGGCTTTTCCTTCAAATTCCTTGAAAAGTTGATGATAAATATTCATTTCAGTTTTAGGGTCAACGCTGCTCGTTGGCTCATCCAAAAGGATAATTTCAGAACTTTTTGCTGCTAAAATCCCTCTTGCTAAAGCCAATCGCTGCTTTTGACCGCCCGAAAGGTTCACTCCTTTTTCTTGAATATTCGACTCCAAACCCTTAGGTAATTGTTCAATCACATCTTTAAATTGAGCAATTTCACAGACTTGCAGAATGTCCTCTTTTTCAAAAGGTAAACCCAAAGTGATATTGTATTCAATTGTGTTTTCAAAAATCTCAGGCTCTTGCGGGAAGAGCGTAATTGTGTCCGATAAAAGGGCTAAATTACCCTTTTTGTCGGCATCAATCCGTACATCTGTTCCATCTTCCGCTTCAAAGAGGCCCCTCAGTAAAGCGAACAAAGTACTCTTTCCAGAGCCACTTTCACCAATAAAAGCAATGCGTTTGCCCTTTGAAATCTGGATTTTCAAATCATGCAAAGCACAGGCTCTGCATGATTT
>JANMYC010001398.1:0-1825 GCA_031381715.1 Saprospiraceae bacterium | reverse complement strand
CCGCTGATTCAGCCCTTTTTTGACTTAAAGTAGCATTATATGCATCATTTCCTCTACAATCCGTGTGGGAAGATAATTGAATTTTCACTTCTGGATTTTGAGCTAAAGTTTCAGCTAATTTATTCAAAGTGGGTTGCGCATCCGTGCGAATGTCCCATTTATCTAAATCGTAGTAGATATTATCGAGCGTGATTTCTTTATTTTTAAATATTTTATCTAAAACAATCTCCACCTCGAATTTCTGAATCGGGTTCGCAGGGTCTTTACCAAGCCCTTTTGAACTGAATTTAGCTTGATTATTCAGATACCCCTCTTTTTTACCTAAAAAGTTATAATCCAAATTATCTTCCAAATCAATAGAGGCGACCCCCTCAGTATTGACAGTCACTTCACGTTTTTGATTGCCAATTGTGATGCTCACTTTAGCATCAGTCAAAGGTTTGCGTCCAATGACCGCTGAATTAGGATTATCCGCCGAAGCGAATATTTTTTCAAGTACAATTATATCGAGTGTGTTTTTATAGACGATAGTTGGTTTAGTCGTTTTAGGTGTATCTAATTTGACCACAACAGGGCGTGGGGGAGGAGTCCCCCGCTCAAAACGATACACATCGTCGCTGCCCTTACCGCCAACTCGATTCGATGTCAAATAACCTTGTTGAAAAATACCCTCTTTTAATGGAGATTGATTATCGATTACAAATCCAAAATCATCCGCACCGCTATTAATGGGGTATTTCATATTTTGAGGATTAGCCCAGTTATTATCCTTCAATTTATACGTTTTAAAAATATCCCAACCACCCATGCCTGTGTGATAATCAGAGGCAAAATAAAGGGTATCGCCATCAATGAAAGGGTAGGCTTCGTTGCCAGTGGTATTCAGTGTACGACCAATAATTTTAGGGTCAGTAAAGCCTTCGCTGCTTTTCATGCAACTGTAAATATCCAATCCGCCCCAACCTTCGGGGTCATTGGAAGCGAAATAAAGTGTTCTACCGTCCTTGGATACTGAGGGGGTGCTGTAATTGACTTTATCTTTACAAAAAGGCAGGACTTCAGGAGTCGTCCATGTACCACTTATTTTTTTAGAATAAAAAATCTTCGTAAACTGCTCATCCGCATTCTCACCACCCGAGCGTACAAAAAACATTTCAGAAAAATCTCCCGTAAACGTCGCTGCTGCTTCATTAAAAGGCGTATTGATGGCATTATCGAAGTTTTTGGCTGTATTATTCTCAATTAAAAAAAGGTCAGCAAAACGATTGCCCGTCCAACCATAAGTCGCTTCGCCCGTGCTACTCGCTCTATCACTTGATAAAACGAGTTTTCCACCTTCATACACCGCAGGTGCATAATCGGCATCCGCTGAATTAAATCCAGTATCTTCTACTTTAAAACCGCTGTATTTAGCATCATCTATCCAACCCAAAGCAACGTTACAAGCCGTTATTTCACGGCGATATTCATAAGGCGAGCCAATCTCCACACCCAATTGTTTGAATGCCTCAGCTGCTTCCTTGTATTGCTCTTGGCGTTTTAAACAATAAGCCTGCTCGCGCAAGGCATCGAGGTTTGCACCGCTTTCAAAAGCTGTTTTATACCATTGTACAGCCTTGGGGTCATTGTGTAGTTGACGATATGATTCACCCAATAAAAAGGCTGTTTTGCCTTTTTCTACGTTGCTCTTGGCTTTGGAATATTCTTTTTGTAAAAAATTAGCCGCTACAGCATATTGCTTGCGGTCATAAGCTGTTTTTCCATCTTTGATTTTAATCAAATAGGTACAACTCGTTATAAAAATAAGCGAAAAGGTTAGTAATAT
>JANMYC010000992.1:0-3156 GCA_031381715.1 Saprospiraceae bacterium | reverse complement strand
TTTTTTTGCTACTTAACAATATAATCGGTTAGGCTATTTTTTGCAACTTTTTTTAAATTTATTGACATATTTTACACTTATTTAAAATTTATTTAAAAAAAAATATGTGTAAAATATTTAATTATCTTTAAAATCTGTGGCAAAACGGAGCGTAAGCGACTGAGTAGCTAAACAATTACCCTTATAAAAACAATAATTAGGTGTTTATACTGAGGGGGTAAGATTTTTAATAATTAACGGTCAAGCCCACTCCAAAACCCATATCACTGTCATAATGGGTTGCAAAAGACATATTTCTCGTAAAAATATAACAACCGCCTACCATATATTCTTTATCCGATTTGACCATAAAACTCCCACGCAAACGCTTTCCAAGTGGTGTAACTGTAAGTATAAAATCTTTTATTTTTTTAATCTTTTTGAACTAACAATAAACAGGGTAAAACCCGAAGCAATCGTGAACAATCCTAAGACCGAAAACGCGCGCAACAGCCAATTACCAATATTATCCCTTGATTGATAATCCATCGTGTGTAGCATCCAAAGAAAGTCAAAAATGCGCCATTTATCATTGCGATACTTGGTGACAATGCCCATTTCAGTCGCCACATAAACCGTGGTGGACATCGGCTGCTCAAAAGTAACGGCAACGGCAGGCAGCGGGCTTTCACGATATTCATGGTGTCCGTCCACATCTTTAATCAATTCCACCGATTTCACCGTTGTTTCACCATTATATTGCTGCTTTGCCAATGCAGTAGCCTCGTCTATACTGAGGGGGTCGCGCAACGCACCCGTTTGAGCATCGGCGAGTTGATACATTTTATGGTGTCCGCCGTGCAAAAACTCCATGCGATATGTCGGTTTTCCCAAGACATCAATCAATGAAATATTGAGAATTGAATCAATTGCAAGCTGATTTTTCAGATTTTTCAGATTTTTCAAGGCAATTGACGGTGAAACAAACGCTAAATCCGCCCCATACTGTCCGTGAGGACTCCTAAGGAGAGGGGGTGGTTTTTTCTGAAAATCGCCATGAATTTCATCCATATTTGACCAACTGAAATACAGCCCGCCAAGAGTCCACATTAAAAATTGTATGCCGAGCAAAACACCCAAATAGCGGTGCGTACGGCGAATAAGGTAATTCGTTTTGGCTGTCATGGACGACATTTTTTGATGAATAGCTTTTTAAAAATATTTTTTAATAGCTTGACTATCAACATTTTATAAAATTTAAAATCCAACTTTCCAAGAGTTTAAAACTCTTGGAAAGTTATTCAAAAAAATTATTTCAATGTCTCCTTCACACTCCCACAAGTCAGCATAGACTTACCGAAATACGGGTTTTTAACCTTGTTTTCCTTACTTAACCAATAGGCACCTTTATTGTCATTCGCCATTGGGCAAAATTGACGATAGACGGTTTCTGAATTGATTTTCAAGGATTTGGTTAATGAAAATAGATTGTCCGAAAGGCTATCGAACTGCTCTCTCTGCTTATCAACTTTAGAAGCATTATCACCAATGATTTGAGCGTCAGAAATTAACATTTTTGATAGAGGCTCATAAATATTGCGCTCAGCGGCAATCCAATCTTTTGTAATAATATTATTCAAGGCAGCTTTTAACGTATTCGCACTGGAAGCTGCTTCTTTAGAGTTATCCGCTACCAAAGCATCTTTTAAGCTGAAATAAGCCGATAAAACTGGGGCAAATTGAGCTTTCAAACCAGCCGTTTGTACCTCTTTTTTATTATCCATTTTCGACATATCATGTCCTGCGTGAGCGTCGGTTTTAGCCACAGTTTCCGTTTTTGTAACCGGTGTTTCTACTTTCGCAACGGGCTTTTCCGCTAAGATTTCAAAAGCTATTTTCAAAGGAATTTTGACCATCGTATTTTCCCAAATCAAATTTAAAGACGCTTCGCCTTTGGTATTTATATCATTAATTTCGATGGTGAAAGTTTCATAAAAACGCTCGGTTTTCTCTGATTTTACCTTAAAACGATGCACATCTTTCTGGGCATCATATCCACCTGTACCGTGCATGGTAGTCTCAGAATTAAGGATAATTGTCCATTCATTGGCACTCGGAATGGTAAAAAGGGAGTATTTCCCCACGGCGATTTTTTTATCGCCTACTATCACTTCTTCTTTGAATTTAATCGAGGTGCATTCGCCTGCACCCGTTCGCCAAAGGCTATCAAAAGGCACCAATGCGCCAAAAATCTTGCGCCCTCTCGCCAACGGACGAGCATATTGTACTTGGATTTCGCTATCGCCAAATTGCTGGGTGAAAGCCGCTTCATAGCTTTTTGGCAGGCTTTTTTTTGTTGCTTCTTGAGCGTTTAACCAAATGGTTAAAAGACATAATAAATTGATTATCAATACTTTTTTCATTTTCTTTTTTTAATATTTAAATAAAAGGAAATCTCTCAGATGGAGGAATTATTTATCTTGGTGAACGAGATTCATGCCGCATTTTGGACATTTTTCACCCTCTTTTGTATTGGTTACCTCGGGATGCATTGGGCATGAATAAGTATGTACGTGCATCATTGTATCCGTTTTGACTTCAGCTTTAGTCTTAGGCGTTGACACCTTAGTATCGGCACTTTGATTCTGCTTGGTTTCGTTATTGCAAGCCACTGTAAAAAGTAAAAAGAGGATGAATAGAATACTGTTTTTCATAATAAAAATGGAATTTTGTTAAAAATTATTGTTTTATAATAATACCGTTTGGCTTACTGCCTGTGGTAATTGTTGCAGTTACTTTATGGTCTGTTGTCGTAATAACCGATACCGTACCCGCTCCTTGATTGGTCACATAAGCCGTTTTTTCATCATTTGTAAATGTTATAGCGTGAGCATCTGCTCCCGTTACGATTTCTCCTTGCTTTGTCCATTTGCCTGACACAATTTTGTAATAAATGACCTTTCCGTTTGTGGCATCGCTTACCCATACCTCCTTTGTTTGAGCGTTGTAAGCCACGTAGCCCGGTTTAAAACCCAATGCAATGGTTTCCGTCACTTTTTGGGTTGCGACATCAATTTCAGAAACGGTTTGGGTTGTTTCATTGTCGCAATACATTTTGCCATTTGAAGCTGCCCATGCACCCACAGGCGCAGTACCTACGGGGATTGTCGTTTTGAC
>JANMYC010001246.1:0-1926 GCA_031381715.1 Saprospiraceae bacterium | reverse complement strand
GATACCGAACCAAGCACATCCCGTTTATTAACGTCACCATAACCCACAGCAACTACCTCCCCAAGCAATTGAGAATCGGATACCAAAACAATATCTATGATACTTTGATTACCGAATGTCACTGTTTGAGTAGTAAAGCCAATGTAGCTAAACACGATTTCTGACTCTCCTTTTTCAGGCACTGAGATAGAAAATTTTCCATCGAGGTCAGTAATAGTTCCTGTACTTGTACCCCTCAGTACAACACTGACTCCAGGCAGAAATTCGCTTTTTTCAGATTCTTTCACCTGACCAGTTACTTGCCGTTGAGCAGATGAACTTACCACACTCCCCAGTATTAGAAATAAGAATAGTAGGTATTTTTTCATTTTTTAAAAGAGTTTTATTTAAAATACATTCCAGTTAATAAATCGTGTTTTTTAAACACAATTCTATGTTGATTATTACCAAATCCTTTTTTAAAAGAATAAGTAGATATTATTATCGTATGCTCCATTTCACTATATACTGAGGGGTAGTAGAAAGCAAAGCAATGGCTTTACAATCAATGTGCATTTGATTGAAATTTTTGGAAAAATAATTTTAAAAATAATTTTAGATTAAAACTTTCCTTAGCTCAATTCGCCTACAACAACTCATTAACTGGCACAAAATCCATATCCGAAAAAGCTTGATTTTCACCAGCCATGCCCCATATAAAAGCGTAATTAGCCGTACCACAACCCGAGTGAATTGACCAAGGCGGTGAAATAATCGCTTGGTGATTTTTTATCCATAAATGGCGGGTTTCGGTAGGTTCGCCCATTAAATGCAAGACACCTTGATTGTCTTGAATATCACAATAGCAATAAATTTCCATTCGGCGGTCGTGCGTATGTGCTGGCATTGTATTCCAAACGCTTCCATTGTGCAACACTGTAAAACCCATCACCAACTGGCAACTCAATGCGCCATCTGGGTGAATATATTTATAAATCGTCCTTTGATTAGCCGTTTCTACAGCACCCAAATGCGCTGGTGTTGCTTCTGCCTGAGTCATCAAAACAGTCGGGTACGTCTTGTGAGCAGGACAAGATAATAGGAGAAAACGAGCGGGATTCATCGCATCAACACTCGAAAAAGATACATTTTGAGCACATCTTCCCACGTACAAACAATCCAATTTATTCATTGGGTACGTTTTACCCTCCACTGTTACACTACCAGCGCCACCCAAATTCATAACGCCTAATTCCCTACGCTCTAAAAAGTAATTGGCTTTTAACCCCTCAGTATTAGGAAGCTCAACCACTTCTTCTTGAGGCATTACACCGCCCGTAACCATTCTATCGTAATGAGAATACACTAATTCAACTTGATTTTCTTTGAAAAGTGTTTCTATTAAATAATTCTCTCTCAATTCTTTAGTATTCATCGAAGCCGTTTCTTTGCGGCTACAAGCGTGACGTATTTCCATAATTTTAATTTAAAAACGTTTTAGAATTTTTGTTTAAATAATGAACTCAACAAGATACAAATACTTCATAAATCAGTATTCTGTATTCGTTATTCATTATTCATTACCGCCCCATCCATCCCCCATCAACTGTCAAAATTGATCCATTCACATAATTAGAAGCTGCAGACGATAAATATACAGCAGCTCCTTTAAAATCTTCCACTTCACCCCAACGTCCCGCAGGAATTCTACTTAAAATAGCTTGACTGCGTTCAGGGTCATTCCTTAATGCTTCTGTGTTATCAGTGGCGATATAGCCGGGCGCGATGGCGTTCACATTCACGCCTTTTGAAGCCCATTCATTAGCCAACGCTTTCACTAAACTACCAATAGCCCCTTTGCTTGCTGCATAACTCGGAACATTGATACCGCCTTGGAAAGTCAATAAAGAAGCGGTAAAAATGATTTTACCTGAGCCTTGCTCTATC
>JANMYC010001204.1:0-5911 GCA_031381715.1 Saprospiraceae bacterium | reverse complement strand
CGATTAAGTCCCGCTGGCAAATCCTTAACATCTTTAAAATCCTACACATCCTAATTCAAATTATGCGAATAAACGGAACAATAAATACAAACCGCCGGATAGAATAATGGTCACTGGCAATGTCAATACCCACGCTAATGCGATATTGGCTATTGTGCCGCGTTGAAGGTTTTTAGTGCCTTTTGATGCCACCATAGCTCCCGCCACACCTGACGATAATACATGCGTTGTGGAAACAGGCAAACCATAATATGAAGATAAACCAATTGTAGAAGCGGCAATTAATTCAGCCGTTGCACCTTCGGCGTAAGTCATGTGGCGTTTACCGATTTTTTCACCGATAGTGACTACAATACGCTTCCAACCAATCATTGTACCCAATCCAAGAGCAACCGAAATTAAGCCAATACCCCACATTGGAGCGTAATGAGTATAATTATTTAACGCTTTTAATTCTTCTTTAATCTCTTTTCTCATTTTTGAGTCGGTAATAATATTCGGCTCATCAACGAGAGTTTTCATGTTTTTAGATAAGATATTGATACGTTTACGGATACTTAAACGCGATTTTATGTCATTTGCATTTACAATATCTTGTTTCAAAAGCTCAATTGTTTCTTGGGCGATTTTTAATTCCTTAGGTGCGAATTGATTATTCATCCCTGCACCCGGTAACGAGGTTTGAATATGAGTTAAAGTAGTTTGTACTTTTTCAACATCAAAATTGGGCGATAGTGCATATTGCATGGGCGCAAATGTCATTAAAGCAACCATTAAAAGCCCTACTCCTTTTTGACCATCATTTGAACCATGAAAAAAGCTTACTAAAGTACACGTTGTAATCAAAATAGTTCTAATCCAAACGGGTGGTTTTGCATTAGGCTCTGGTTCTTTAAAAATACCTTTTTTGTTTTCACCAATTAACGAAGACCGTAAAATAAACATCAAAACAATTGCCATTGAAAAGCCAAAGAGGGGAGAAAGTAATAAAGATGAACCAATTTTCTTTGCTTCATCCCAATTGACGCCCACATTTGCTTGGTTTTCAGGCAAAGTAGAGAATACCAAACCTACACCTAAAAGTGACCCCACTAAAGCATGGGAACTCGAACAGGGAATGCCGAAATACCATGTGCCCAAATTCCAGATGATTGCCCCTAAAAGTACGGCTAAAACCATCGCTGAAGAATGCCCAGGGTCTTGACTCATTATAGCCTCCACTGGTAAAAGATTGGCTATTTTCATCGCCACTTCTAATCCAAAATAAGAACTGAATAAGACGCCTAAAAAATTCCACATGCCTGACCAGATAACAGCATGAGTTGGTTCTAACGATTTCGTATAGATTACCGTCGCCACAGCATTAGCAGTATCATGAAATCCATTAACAAACTCAAAAAAGAAAACCATGACAAGACAAGCGATAAATGCTAAAGCCAAGCCAGAAGAGAGACCATTTAATACTTCGAACATAATGAAAATTGTTTAAAATTGATCAAATTCGCCAAAAACATTTTGTTTATATATATTATAAAAGTGTAAATTAAACTTAAAGTACAATATTTTAGCCAACAAAGTTGAAACCTATTCCTATACCTAAGGTATTTTGTAACATTAATTTAATGTTAAGTTTGTCTTTTCTTACAGTATTTTATTAAATTAAAGGCTTTAATTAAGGAAAATGTATTGTGCAAAAGAAATCAATTTTAACGATAATCAGCATCCTTACGCTATCTTTTTTTTCAAATAAAGCACAGGCAGTTGCTTGATTTTTCAATAAAAAAAGAGCCGTTATTCATCATAACGGCTTTTTTTTTCATTAAAAAAGACTATCCTTTTACTTCTTCCACATCAGGATTCAGATGCACCACATGGTCTTTCCTACTCTTACGCATCCGCATATTGAGTATTTCAACCCCCATTGAAAAGGCGATTGCGAAATAAATATAGCCTTTTGATACGTGCTGATGCAAGCCTTCTGCCATCAACATAACTCCAATGAGTATTAAAAAAGACAACGCCAACATCTGCATAGTCGGGTGCTTATTGATGAAATCACTCACCGCGTTAGAAAACAACATCATCACTAAAATGGAGATAATTACCGCTATCATCATCACCACCACGTCTTGAGTCATACCAATAGCCGTCAAAATAGAATCAAACGAAAAGACAATATTGACTAAGCATATTTGGATAATTACGCTGGTCATCGTCGCATTTTTCTTCGTTTTTATATCCTGCCCATGACCTTCCAATTTTTCATGAATCTCTTGAGTACTTTTATAAAGGAGGAACAATCCACCACCCATCAATATCAAATCCTTTACACTTATGCCGATTGGCAAGCCATGATCTTTTATGAAATCAAGGGTAAAAACGGGCTCATCTAAGGATAAAATCCAACCAATTCCCAAAAGAAGCACCAAACGGAAGAGTAAAGCCAAAAGCAAACCATAATTGCGGGCATTTTTACGCTCCGCTTGAGGTAATTGATTGGCGACGATGGAAACGAATATGATGTTATCCACACCCAATACAATTTCTAAAAATGTTAATGTCAGTAGGCTCAACCACATATCGGGTGAGGCAAAATTTGGAAATGTAAAATCTGCAAGTAGCATTTAAATTGAGATTGTGATAATTTTGTGAAATAATTAATTTAAAATTGACCTTAAACACTTAGCCCCCTAACTCCCAAAGGGGGAACACCAGGGAAATATGCTCAATTCGTTCAATAAATGAGCGTTTTTAGCATTTGCGAGTAGAACTCCCCCTTTGGGAGTAGGGGGGCTAGGTATTCAAAATTGGCTTTAATTCCGTGCTGCAAATGTATTAATTTATCGTTATAAATAATGATATTGTGATAATTGGATATTGTGATATTGTGGTATTTGGACATTGTGATATTTGGATATTGTGATATTGTGGTATTGTGATATTGTGATATTGTGATATTGTGATAATTGGATATTGTGATATTGTATTGAGAACTCAGTATTGTAGAGAGTATATCTCAATATCTCAATATCCTAATATCCTAATATCGCAATATCTCAATATCTCAATACCACAAATAAACCACCCCCTCAGTATTTAAGTGCGATTTATGCCTTTTTGTTAGACAAAACTAAGTAATTTTACTGCAAAATAAGCATTTTGAATGCTGAAAATTTAATTTACAAAGTTTATAAAACAATGAAATACAGACGATTAACTACTCCTGAACTCGAAAAATTAGAAAAAAAATTCGTTCAGTTCCTTGTCGCAAACACAATTACGGGTGATGATTGGGCTAAAATTAAAGAATCTCAGCCCGAACAAGCTGAAAAACTCATCAATATTTTCAGTGAAATGATGTTTGAAACATCGCTGAAAAATGTAGAGTATCTCAAATTCAGCGAGCCTAAAGAGGTCAAAATATTTCACTGTGGCGCCGATAAAATGACCCTTATGGGATTGGCGGCTGATGAAAACACCCCCGTAGATTTCACAAAACCGTTCAGCACTAAAGAATTAATGGAATATACTGAGGGGTTGTCCATATTTCGCTCAGAAAAAAATTATCAAAACAACCGAGAGCAGGAATTGTTTAAAATGATGGAAACAGGCTGTCTCATAACCGATGGACAACTTTTTGGAATTTTAGAAAAACTTCTTTAATCTTTTAAAATAAAATATCATGAAAAAACTAATTACACTCATTGCAATTATTGCATTATTTGCCCCCCTCAGTATTTCGGCGCAAGGAGCTAAAAAATACGTTTTGGTGGAGCATTTTACCAATACCAATTGCGGTATTTGTGGCTTTACTAATCCCGATTTTTTCAATCGAGTTGCCGTAGAAACGAATAAAAATATGCATCATATTTCTATTCACTCAAGCATTCCATATTCTTCGTGCGTTTTTTACCAAGCCAATAAAACGGAACAAGATGCCCGTGCTACTTTTTATAACCTTCCCGGCACACCGCGTGCTTCACTGAACGGTGCAGCGTTGGTCAGTGCAGCCAACATTACAGCGGCTTCTATTACTGACGCAGCGGCAGGCACAAGCACTTTAGAAGTGAAAGTGACTGAAACAACGGGCTCAAGCCGTACAGCAACCGTTAAATTAAAATCTGTTGGCACTGTACCCGTGGGACCATACAAGTTTTACGCCGCAGTAGTTGAGAGAAAAGTGACTTACAATGCACCCAATGGCGAAGCGACACATTATAATGTATTCCGTAAATTCATCGCTAACGGCACGGATGTAACACTAGGCGCGAATGGAACAGAATTGACTTATAATTTGAATTATACAATAGATGCTGCTTGGAAAACGGAAGTGTACGTGGTAGCATTTGTGCAAAACACGACCACAAAAGCTGTGCTCAATTCAGGTACTCGCTTCGATGTCGTTTCAAGTATCGATGAGCCATCTATTGATGCGCAAGTGAGCGTTTCACCGAATCCAACCAATGGTCAGGTGAATATCAATATCAATCATAAAAATGCTCAAACTGAAATCTTGGAAATGCTCGTTACAAATATTGCGGGACAAGTTATAGAAAACGTAACTAATTTAAAATCAAATAGTTACAATCTGGATTTAAACGCTCATCCAAAAGGAATTTACTTTTTAAAAGTGAAAAGTACTGAGGGGGTAGCTACTAAGAAAATTGTGATAGGTGAATAGATAATGGATTATTGGTGATGAGTGATTGGTGATGAGTGATTTTTAGCCCATCACCAATCACTCATCACCAATAATCAATCATCCATTAATAGTTAACCATCTGTCTTTCCACGCTGCCATCATCGTAATAGTCCAAAACGGCATAAGCAGGAGCAAAATCTTGAAAAGAGCCTTTCCACCAATTGCCACAAACGGCACCGTTGCAGAAATAAGTAATACCCAAATATTTAACTTCATCTTGCAAGTGGACGTGCCCACTGATGCAAACTCGAATATTGGGATAATTTTTAAAGAGGTTTTTTAATTTAAAAAAATCAGTGTGCATGATGTTTCTATGGGTCAATAAATCCCCATTGGCTTCATTTTTACCGTAAAAAAGCCCCGCACAAGCCGAAAAAATGGGCACGTGAGAGACTATTGAAATATGTATATTGGCCGGTGTTGCCGCTAATTCAGCTTTTAACCAAGTCATTTGCTCGCCATCAATGTAGGCAATGTATCCACCATTGGGATTCAATTGGACGCTATCCAGCACAAAAAATTTCCACCCGTTGCGCTCATACGCATAATAGCGTTTGGGCATTTTTAATTCCTCAACCACCCACGTTTTACCGTACAGTCTATCCGCTTTTAAATCTTCTTTTTTATTGAACCAACCCCAAATATCGTGATTCCCGATAACATTCGCTATGGGAAGTGTATTATTCGCTTTTACTACTTTTTTAAAAACAGCCCACTGTTCCTTGACCTCCTCTTTGGATTTATCAAGCGCGTCCATGATAGCATCGCCACCATTGATAATAAAATCAGCTTTTGGAGAAAGATTATTGGCACTTTTCAAGGCATTTGCAAAGCCTTCTTCGGCAATAGCGTCAGGTTTTAGGTGGGTATCAGTTTAATGGGCAATACGCAAAACGCGTTTGCGTTCGACAGGCTTTGGCTCAATATCTTTCAAGTTGAAAGCAGCTGAACCCATAAATGTGTTGGCTAAAAAGGAACGACGTTTCATGCAAGAGTCTGTTGAATATATACTTAAAATAATTCATATAGCTAAAACTGTTCCTAAAAAACGCTCAAACAATAATTTTATGTATAAAATTTGTTAAACTGGAAAAAATATTAAAATTTTTAGAACTAACCGTGAAGATTTGAAGCTATTGTTTATTGCCCAACTACGTGTATGGAACCACAAATTTTACGAATTTACGAATTTAACCAATCTATGTGTTG
>JANMYC010001203.1:0-3250 GCA_031381715.1 Saprospiraceae bacterium | reverse complement strand
GGAATCATCGTAGGCATTTTCGGCGCACCTATCAGCTACTAAAACAATGCGCACCGCGCTTTAGAATGCGTTTTAGCCAGAAAAGACAATATCAATCACCTCCATACCAAGCACCCTTTTCGCATTCGCGTGGGTATGACTGAGGGGGTCGCTTTCACAGGCATGATTGGCAGTAACTTGCGTAGCCAATATGCTGCGGTGGGCGATAAAGTCAATCTGGCGGCACGGCTCATGCAAAATGCCCAATGGGGAGAAATTTTAACGGATAAAAGCCTTTCACACTTAAAGTCATTTGAGTTCATAAAAAAAGGGACACTCTTATATAAAGGTATATCATCGGAAGTTGAAACATTTCAACTCATTAAGAAGAATCTCGAAGAAAAGCCCTTTTTCGCGGGTAATATGGTAGGAAGAAGCAGTGAACTGGATAAATTGTGCACTTTTTCAAATAAATCCATTCAACTTCAAAAAGGAGGAATCTCATTTATCAATGGCGAAGCAGGGATTGGTAAAAGCCGCTTGACGTACGAATTAAAGCAAAATATCGAAAGTAAAATATCCGTCAATTGGGCCATTTGCCCCGTTGACCAGATATTAAAAAAGCCTTTTAACCCATTTATTTATTTTTTGAAACAGTATTTCAAGCAAGTTTCTAATGATCAATCATCTGAAAATATCCATAATTTCAAAGAAGTTTTCAATCATTTATTGGCTCAACTCCAAAATAATTTAGAGAAATCGCTCGATGTAGAACTGGCACGAACCGAATCCATATTATCTGCTTTAGTAGGATTGAATTATGAGGATTCTCTTTGGGAGCAGCTCGATGCAAAAGGTCGATATGAAAATACACTGGCGGCTTTAGAGAATTTTTTCATTACTCTCTCGCAGTTTCAACCTTTGGTTTTAGAAATAGAAGATGCTCACTGGCTCGATAGTGATTCCATTATTTTTTTAAATAATTTTATTAAAAAAATACCGAAATATCCCATTTTTATTCTTTTTACATCCCGCTACGATGATGAGGGTAATAAGATTATTTTCCTTGAAAAAAATTTATTAAAAAATAACCATATTCGATATATTGAAATTGACCTCACTTCCTTTTCAAAAACCGATTTAAGGGTTTTTACTGAAAACAAACTGAGGGGTCGTGTACACCCTGAGTTACTCAAAACCCTTTGGCGCACCTCCAATGGCAATCCTTTTTATGTGGAGCAAATTTTGGATTATTTTATTGAAAATGACCTTTTAGAGCCCGTTGAAGAAGTAAATACACTTGGAAAAGCATCGGAATCAGGAAAAGAATGGAATATTGTGGATAAGAAAATTAAAATATCCAATTCCATAACGGGCATCATGACCGCCCGCGTGGATAGGCTATCTTATATTTTAAAAGAAACGGTGAAAACGGCAGCTGTTATTGGCAGAGAGTTCGAGTTACCTATTTTGAGTGAAGTGATGCTGACTCATGAGGAATATATCAGCCGAAATGGCAACGGTAAAATTGTTTTACAGGAGCAAATCCAAAACGCTGAAAAAGGGCAAATTTGGCAAGCCATGAATGAGCTGCGCTATATATTCCGCCATTCTTTGCTCCGTGAGGCTATATATGATATGCAACTCAAAACTCGGGTACGAGAATTGCATGCAATGATTGCTCAAGCTATTGAAAAAATACATTCTAAGCAGCTTGAAGACCGTTATATTGATTTGGCATTTCATTACGAGCACGCTCAAAATATACCTAAAACCAACGAATATCTTAAAAAAGCGGGCGATTATGCCAAACGCAATTTTCAGAATCAAAATGCTTTGGATTTGTACGATCGCTTACTCAAAAACTTGAAAGAAGGTACTGAACGCATCAAAGTTTTAATAAAAAAAGGGGAAATATTACAACTCATAGGCGATTGGAATCAATCCGAAAATTGTTACAAAGAAGCCCTCAATATTGCAAAATCTTTTAACGATGTTTTATTAAAAGGACGCGCACAAAATGCGCTGGGTCAGGTTTTAATGTTAAAAGGCAATTATATAACAGCAAAAGAACATTTTGAGAAATCAGCCGTATATTTTGAACAACTAACTGATATTCAAGGTATTACAAAGTCTTATGGTAACCTCGGAAACCTCTATTTCCGACAAGGTGAATATGAAAAAGCTAAAGACTATTACACAAAAAGCATAAAAATGAATAGAGAAAATAATAAATTCAAAAACACTCAAATTGTCTCTCATTTAGGTTTAACTTATATGAATCAAGGCAATTATACTGAGGGGGTACGTTGCCAAGAGGAAGAACTTCAAATATGCGAAAGCCAGAATGATTTGAATGGCATGTCAATCCTTTATATCAATATGGGCATTATTTTATCCGAAAAAGGCGATAATGACAGGGCACTTTCCTACCTTGAAAAAGGGCTTGATTTGGCTCAAAAACTGGGTAATAAACAATCCGTAGCAATAGCTCTTGGTTGCTTAGGCAATTTATGGCTTCAAAAAAGTGATTTTGAAAAAGCAAGAGAATACTTCGTGCAAGATGTGAAAATGACCGAAGAGTTGGGGGATAAACAAGGCATCGCTATCGCCTGTGAATTGCAAGGAAGATGGCACTCTGCAAAGGGTGAATTTGAGGAAGGCATTGTCTATTTCACAAAAAGTATTACCATTTGTAGGGAATTAAATTATCAAAAAGGAGTAGCAAAAGCCTTGCAAGGTTTAGGTGAAATCCATGCTTTTAATTGCGATTATTTGGATGCGTTAAGTTGTATAGAAGAAGCTATTCTAATCGCTCAAAAAATAAAAAATCTCTCCATTTTATGTTATTGCCTAACCGACAAAGGCAATATTTTACTTAAATTAGGCGACTATATGGGTGCCAAAGTGCTTCAAAATGAGTTAAAAGCCTCCATCAATTTTTCGGAAAATCAGAAACTTTTTGATTATTGCAGATATTTTTTAAATAAAATATAAAACATTGATTATCAAATTCTTATATCGATAATGCAATAATTAAAAGTAGCAAAATCTGAAATATTGAACCCAAATACACCGTCACAAATACACACATTGAAAAACAATATTTTTTCATAGATACCTGAGTTAAGTTATTTTTTGGTACAGTTTTGTAATTACTAAAAGCCGAATCTAACTATTCTTTTAACCATAAAATCTGTCGGTAATCTATGACTTTAAAAAACGCTTTATTATCAGCGGCTGTACTGCTTAGCACGATGGCATATGCCAC
>JANMYC010001200.1:0-1950 GCA_031381715.1 Saprospiraceae bacterium | reverse complement strand
CAATTTTTAATACTCCAACGGGTTTTAACCCGTTGTTTCACTCAAAACAATGGGTTAAAACCCATTGGAATCAAGTTTAAACTCGTGAATTGAGGCAAAATAAGAGATTTCCGAAGTTACCAGTAAATTGGGTAGTTTTTTTTTACTTTATCCCTAAACTTATTTACGTTTCATTCCTAAGCCCATTCAAGCACAGTCATTTTAAATGTTAGTTTCAAAAAATGGCGCTTTTTGCTTAAAATTTTAAAAAATGAGTAAAATATTGAATCTCAAAGCCCTCCATACTGAGGGGTGCTATTCTGTAAGCTTTTAGAATAAAAACTGTACTTTTATATTTTTAATCTTTCAATAAACCTCTTTTAAAATGAAAAATTCAATTTTATTCCTCTTTTTTGCAGCCTTTGCGGTTATGGGTTGCAACAATTCCTCTGAAAAAAAAGCCGAAGCAACAACCTCATCGCCGGTAACTACTGCACCAGTGGCACCCGCTATGGACACAACAAAGCCATCAATGCCGGGCAGCACCACTTTTACCTGTTATCAGTACGTCTCAAAAAGCAAAGACAAATACTCTTGCCAAATTGGAACACGTGCCACACTTAATCCTTTCGTGAGTGGTTACTACGATTGGTCGCCTTATCAAAAAGATGGAGGACATGGCATCCTCACAAATGGTGTTATCGAGAAAGGCATGCTGACTGCTGATTTCATTTACATGATTGAAGGCAACGTGCAAGCTGAAGAAGTGTATTTCAAAATGGAAGGCGATAAACTCATCCAAATGAATGGCGAGTTGGTGGATAAAAAAGGTAAAATGGTTGCCAAAGACAAAACCAAACTCAAAGCCGATATCGTTATGACTAAAGTGGATTGCTCAGTTTTGAAAGTAACCATCGACGGCATCAAATCTTTTGAAAAGAAACTGGTTATGCCCAAATAGACGGTAATTTTAACCCTAATTCAAGCCAACAATAGGGGAATTTTTAAAATTTCCCTATTGTTTTGCGCCTTTAAATTTCGTTGATTTTGGTACCATCTGAAAGCAAAGAATTATTTCTTTCAACCAATAACCGAATTTGGTGTATTGCCGTTTCATTTAATCGGTGCAAGCGTTCTTCTTTATTGATACCCTGTTTGATGAATTCAGCGTTGAGATTTTCTAAATTTGATAAAACCAAAAGCTGCTCTACGCTCGCGTGGTCTCTCAAATTGCCCTGCAAATCAGGATTTAAGGCTTTCCATTCTCGAGAAGTTACACCAAAAATTGCCATATTCAATAAATCCGCTTCGGAAGCATAAATATTGCCTTCAAATTTTTGACCATATAAACGGGCTGGAATTAAGTAGGTTTTTACGGCATCGGTGTGGATACTGTAATTAAGTTTTGCAATTTCTCTACGCACATTCCAAGCCAAACCTTTGGTCGTATTTTCAGCTTCTTTTAATCGCTGAAATTCCCGAATCAAATATATTTTAAAAGTCGGTGAAAGCCAAGTGCCGAACTCAAAAGCAATGTCTTTGTGCGCAAACGTACCACTGCCATAACGCCCCGTTTTTGAATAAATACCAATGGCTTGGGTCGCCTCTACCCACATCTTTGGTGAAGGGCGAAAAGTGATTAGACCAACATCTCTTTTAATTCGGTCAGATTCGACCGAATTAAAAACTGGGTTATAAATCTTTTCCCACGCGTCTAAAAATTCTATAACTTGACGGTTACGCATCCAGTTTCGCACCACATCTTCCCCACCAAACGCTTTTGCCATATCCGTTAAAGAGATATATTCCTGCCCATTTTGTTCCGTTAAACGAATTTCAGCGTCTTGAACAATGATTTTTAACTCTTTCGCCATCTATTATTTGATATGATTTTTTCTAAACTGCCCAATTATCTAATTCTTCTCTGGCAAATTTATCTAAAATTCCTTAATTTTTATGCATTTAAACGGT
>JANMYC010001189.1:0-6712 GCA_031381715.1 Saprospiraceae bacterium | reverse complement strand
TTATTATATTTGGCTATATTTTTATTTTTTTTTCAAAATATATTTTCTTTCCTTATTTTATTTCTCGAAAAGTGGCTCGTTTTCATTGAAACCGAGCCACTTCTTTCGTATTCATCGAGAGCTTGTCGAGAATCTGTGGAGAATTTACGGCATTTGCACCAAAACCCAAAAAAAAGGCAAGATACAGTAGTTATATGTTTTGTCTCAAAAATAGGATTGGCATATAAAAAAACAAGCCACTCAGTATAGAAGTAGCTTGTTTTTGAGACAGAATCATATAATACTGTATTTGAACGCTTGATGACTCCCTGCTCGGTTGAGGAATTCGACATTTTATTTTTATTTCCCATTCAAAACAAGGAAAAACCTCATTTATACTGAGGGGTGTACTAAAAGTCAACATTTATTTGAAAAGCATAAAAAAAGCAGCTTCCCATCAGAAGCCGCTTTTTTTATTACAAAATACTGAGAGTGTATAAAACCCAAAAAGCTCATGCAAAACACGTTGCATGGGCTTTTATATCATCAAACGTTTATGCTCAAAATCAAATACGGTGCTTCAATTTGCTCAACCATTCCGATGAAATACCCATAAATTCGGCGATATATTTGGCGGGTACTTGTTGAATGATAATCGGATGAGTTGCCATCAAGTAATTATAGAGGCGTTCTGATGAATACGCAATGATTTTCATTTCAAAATCATTGATTTCCTGTAAAGCAGTTGTGACTTGTGCATGATAAATGCGGAGGAGTTGTAAATCTTGATACACAAGTGCTTCTATATCTTTTTTATTAAATTCGATGACCTCGGCATTGCTGATACAACGGATTTCGCATTGCGATTTTGTACCCGAAAAAAAACTATCTACACAAGTCATAAATGGGTGAAAATCAGGAAAAAAGAAATTAATTGTTTTCTCAATTTCCAGTTCTTCATCAATAAAACGGCAGACAAAACCGCCTTTCAAAACCAAATATACTTTCGTGCACACTTGATTGTGCTGCACCAATTTGGTTTGGTTTTTCACCTTTACCAATTGTCCCAAGCCCATTATTTTTTCAATGGCTTCATGCGAAATATTGGACTTGCTTAATTCTTCGATTAGTTGATTCATTTGGGTTACTTGCCCCTTTTATGATAAAATTGAGTAAAAAAGGTAAAGAAACATTGTTTTTCTTTAAAAACAAGTAAAAAACAACAAAATACTGAGGGGTATCCATAAAAAGAAAAAGTCTGCGAATCATTGAGATTCGCAGACTTGATGTACAAATCATTTGATTTCTGGTCGGCTATGCCATTCGTGGAATAAGCTTTTTGGGTCTCTTTCTGCTCTGATTTCTTGTATTTTTTTCAAATTAGCGTCCGACAAAAACGGTGCGGTTCTTTTGTGCAAACCTTCATCTGCCAATTGGATTCCCGTACTCAAATGACTCATTTTCTGCATCATATTGACTGCCCAATCGCCATATTTAGCCGTATCTGCCGCATTTTTCCAAGTACCATAAAGGGCTAAATAAATAGCATCTTCATTTGAATAAACCATATCCGATTGAATACTGCCAGGATGCCAATTCAACCATAAAAAATGAGCAGGTGACGGTGGTAATGTTCGCGCTATCTCTTTAATGAATGGCATCAATGCTTCAATGGGTGAATGAGTCCACATATTATCAACGCCCCAATAATGATTTTCAGGGTAGTGGGTCATCACCGATTTATACAACCGTTCAATTCCAGGGTTAAAAGCAGGGGTAGCAATAACAGCCTTGTTTTTGATGGGGCTGTTTTTCATAAAAGCCATCGCTTCCTCGTATTCGTCTTTGGTATCGGCAAAAATTGGTGCAACGGCTTCTATGCCTGCACCCAAAATATTGAGCATTTTATTGCTCATTATCATTTGAAATTCTACGGCTTTCGGAATTGTTGGTCCTACTTCATAAGCCCAATTATAGACATCTTCCAAATGTTTGATATAAAAATCGTGAACGATAATTGCTCTGTATTTCGGCAGCGTAAATAGTTTTAAATGAAACCGCACCACTACGCCAAAAAAACCACCACCAGAACCACGCGCTGCCCAAAATATATCCGCATTTTGGCTTTCGTTGGCGTGAATGTATGCGCCGTCAGCCGTTACAACGTCAATGCCTATCACACTTTCGCAAGCGATGCCCGTTTTCCTGCCATTCCAACCATAGCCGCCTTGTAGCAAATAACCGCCGATGCACACACCTTTGCAATGCCCCGCAGGGAAAAATAAGTTGTGTTTGTAGAGTGCTTTCATCAAATCACTACCGCCCACACCAGGACCCGCAGTAGCCGTCATTTCTTGGACATTAACCTGATACTGATTAAAATTTTTCATCATAATCAAAATGCTGTCCTCTCGCAAATGATTGGCACTCCAACTGTGTCCGCCCGAACAAACGGTTATTTTTTTACCATGTGTTTTAGCGTATTTTATGGTGTCTATAATGTCTCGAACCGATTTGGCGACCACAATTTTAGCAGGTCTTTTAATGGGGTCAATCTTATTAAACAATGAACCCATAACGGTTGCCTCAAAATCTTTATCCGTTCGCTCGATAAGGCGACCTTCAAGGCGCAAGCTCCCCCCCTCGGTATTTTCTGCATAAATTTGAGGTAAAAAAGCTGTTAAATGCGTCATTTCTTCCGAACAATGTTGCAATAAATCGTGAGCAAATGTTTTAGGTAAAGATCGTACTTTGCGTAAAAAAGCAGAAACCAAATCTGCCATAACCCCTTCTTTTCTGATGTGAATATATTGACCACCCACCCAAAAGCGCGAACGCATTTCAGCACCACCTTCAACGGCACGCACTTGATGAATTAAATAACCATAATCAACGGGCAATGATGGGTGTCCAATTCTGGCGCAGATATAAACGGCTTTCGCGGTATCGCTAATGGCTTCATCTGAAAACCCAAATTCGGTTGGGGACTTGAATTGAATGGCACCTTGCGTGTAGTCGTCACCAATCATTTCTGCAATGATGGAGTTACGTCCAATATATGCTATGTCATCACGCCCGTCTTCCCATTGCGCACTATAATGCGATTTTGGATGCCATAATTTGTACCGATTGTCCTTGCAACCATGCCAAGCAAACCACCAATCCCACATTTCGGGCGTCACATTAGGCATTTTTGTGAGCACCGCCACATGAGTAGCCCCATCAGATTCGAGGGTATAACCTGTTTCTATCGCCGTATAACCTTCATTTTGCAAGTCTTTTGCTTGTGAAAAAGGTGGCAATGCACCCGTAGGCAACGGGGCGTTGTCAAGCGCAGATTGCACATAATTGGAAATAGGTTGAATGGTTTCGTCGTAATACTTAGCGTAGTCGGTTGCGTAGTCTTGTGGCTGATAGCCGAGATATTTTTTTGCCATTTTTAATTTTATAAGGCAAAAATAGTGGGTATAAACAGCTGAAACACTTGAATTAATTCAAGAAATTCAGATTTGGTTTTAATTTATGAAAAAAGAACAACATACAGAGGGGGATAAAACCCAAAAAGCCCGGGCAAAACACGTTGCATGGGCTTTTATACTGAGGGGGTGCTTTTCACTTCTTAACCAAAGTCAATGAAACCCATCTTTTTAGCGCGCACCTTTGTACTTTAAAATATATTTTTCACCTAAAAATAGACGTTTAATGAAAGCAATCACGTATAAAATGTACGGCGCACCCGAAGTCCTCACGCTTCAAGACATAGAAAAACCCAGCCCAAAGCCGCATGAGGTATTAATCAAGGTTCATGCAACCACCGTCACTGCCGCAGATATTATGATGAGAAAAGGTGAACCCGTTATTGGTCGGCTCTATTTGGGTTTGAATAAGCCTAAAAGAACCATTCTCGGATTTGAATTTGCGGGCGAAATTGTGGCACTCGGTCAAAATGTTACCTTATTTAAAGTCGGCGACAAGGTTTTTGGCGGCACAACGACTTTGGGTTGTTATGCAGAATTTGTTTGCGTCAGCGAAAAAGATGTCATCACCACGATGCCCGACAATGTCTCTTATGAAGAAGCTGCGCCTGTTAGTGGAAGTGCGATAACGGTTTTCGATTTCTTGAAAGGCAAAGCCAATATTCAGCCCAATCAAAAGGTACTCATTAATGGTGCATCGGGCGGCGTAGGCACTTATGCGGTGCAAATCGCTAAAAGTTTTGGCGCAGAAGTAACGGCTGTTTGTAGCACGAGCAATGTGGCTATGGTCAAATCATTGGGAGCTGATACAGTTATTGACTACACAAAAGAGGATTTTACCAAAAATGGCGTGCAATACGACATCATTTTTGATACGGTTAGTAAAAGTTCTTTTTCAGAATGTAAAAATGCGCTCACGCCAAAGGGTGTTTATTTGCCAACGGTTATTAATCCCGCCATTTTCTTTCAAATGATTTGGACTTCAATAGTCGGTGGTAAAAAAGTGAAATCTTCATCCACAGGATTGCAGCCTATTAAAGAACGTTTAAGTTATTTGATGGAGATAAAAGAACTCTTGAAAACGGGTGAATTAAAAACGATAACGGATAAACATTATCCTTTAGCGCAAATGGCAGCCGCACATGCGTATGTCGAAAAAGGGCATAAAAAAGGGAATCTCGTTATTACTGTACAATCATAAGCCTATTTAGATGCGTGGATTCTTTTTCTAATTCTACTCAATGATTCAGGTTTAACGCCGATATAACTGGCGAGTTGATATTGCGGAATGATTTGGAATAACTCGGGTCTTGATTCCATGAGTTTCAAATAGCGTTGTTCGGGCGTATCAGTCGTATGAGAAGCCATAATTGCCTGTTGTTCGGCAAATATTTTTTCCATCACCTTTCTCGAAATGGTTTCAAATCGCGGAAATTGCTTGTAAAGGGCTTCCTCTTCGGCTCTATTACCGACAACTAAATAAGAATCGGTGCAACAGACCATGTAGTGGGTTGAAGGGATATTTTGACTAAAACTATTGATTGAAATGACCCATTGTTCGTCGGTGAAAAAGTTAGTGGTTTTCTCTTCGCCATCAACTAAGAAATACTGCCGCACACAGCCTTCTAAGACAAAAAAGGCTTCCGCCGAAATTTGCCCTTCTCGGAGCAAAACAGTCCCTTTTTTGTACTGTTTGATGCGCATTGTTCCTGCAATAGCCCGTGCCTCTTCATTGGAAAGCGGCATAATGCGGGAAAAATATTTTATGAGTTTGTCTTCCATTGTCTATATTTAAGCGGTTGAGAAAAGTGATCGCTTTTGAAAAGCAAGCCCAAAAGTAACTGTTTTTTATTTGCACATCAAAAAACGCCACTTTTTACTCAAAATACAAGTAAAAAACGGCGGGATACTGAGGGGGTGCTTTTTCACTTCTTAACCAAAGTCAATGAAACCCATCCCATTAGCTCCGACCTTTGTGCTTTCAAATAGTAAATTACAATTTAAAAAATTAAGTTATAATGAAAGCAGTAGTCTATAAACAATACGGGTCTCCAGAGGTGCTTCAACTCATGGATGTAGAAAAGCCGATGCCTAAGAATAATGAAATTCTGTTAAGTATTAAAGCTACGGCAGTCAATTCGGGTGATATACGCTTACGAAAAGCAGACCCTTTTGCTGTCAGATTCTTGTCTGGTCTGATAAAACCCAAAATTAATATTCTCGGAAGTGTTTTTTCGGGTGAAGTTGAAAGCATCGGTAAAGATGTGACATTTTTTAAAGTTGGAGACTACGTTTTTGGCCATACGGATATGCGTTTTGGTGCTTATTCCGAATTTAAGTGTTTTCCAGAAAATGCCTCATTAGCATTAAAACCTGCGAATATTACGCATATCGAAGCGGCAACAATTCCTTTTGGCGGCACTACGGCATTGCATTTTATCAAAAAAGCAGATATAAAATCAGGTCAAAAAGTGCTTATAGTTGGTGCGTCAGGAGCAGTGGGTAGTACTGCCGTTCAACTGGCAAAATCTTATGGGGCGCACGTTACAGGAGTATGCAGTACGGCAAATCTTGCACTTGTAAAATCTCTTGGAGCAGACGAGGCAATAGATTATACAAAGGAAGATTTTACTAAAAATGGTGAGACTTACGATGTGATTTTTGATGCTGTTAATACGATTTCGATTTCTCGTAGTTTAAAATCACTCAATAAAAGAGGGATACTCATTTTGAGTGCAGCAGGAATGTCAGAGATGTTTCAAGGCTTATGGATTTCGATGACAAACAGTAGAAAAGTATGGACGGGTGTCATCAGTCACAAAGCCGAAGATATTGTTTTTCTCAAAGAGCTTATCGAAGCGGGCAAGCTGAAACCCATCATTGATAGAACATATCCATTAGTACAGATTGTAGATGCTCATGCTTATGTCGAAAAAGGACATAAAAAAGGAAATGTTGCCATAGAAGTATAAAAATCAAAGCCTATGAGCTATCCGTTTTCTTATTCTGCTTAATGATTCTGGTTTTACGCCAACATAACTTGCTATTTGGTATTGAGGTATTTTTTGAAACAACTCAGGTCTCGATTTTAATAATTTTAAATAACGCTGTTCCGCTGAATCTGTTGTGTAAGATGACATTATTTCTTGTTGTTCTGCAAATACTTTTTCCATTACTTTTCTTGAAACGGTTTCAAATTTTGGAAAGCGTTTATAGAGGTTTTCTTCCTTTTCTCTGTTTCCAATAACCAATGAACA
>JANMYC010001184.1:0-4818 GCA_031381715.1 Saprospiraceae bacterium | reverse complement strand
CTTCATTTTGGTACGTTTTTAGATTCATTTTAAGAAGTAAAAAAAGAGACTTACAAAACTTACAACTTCTGCATTGGACTGAACTTTTTATTGAAAGTTTGAAGTGGATTTATATAAAAATTAAAATTAACTGAATTCCTTTTTTACTGCAAGAACTTTAAAATCATCTTAACAAACTTTAACTGATTTTAACGTCACAAAATCTCCAAAAACGGTCAAAATAGTTTCAAAAAAAAATGCGTGATTTGGTTTATGTTTTACCGAACAAAATTAAACACACGTTTTAAACTAATTATACCGATGAAAAAATTTATCAATTCTCAATTGACAGGATTTATGGTGGGCTTATTTATGCTCACTATCAGTTCCCTAAAAGCAGAATGTACCTACGAGCAAATGCTTCGCGCTGAAGAATTCCCGATTGGTATTATGCTCTCTTGGAGTACCGCCTTTGAAAACAATACCTCAATGTTTATACTTGAAAAAGCAGATAATAATGCGGAGTTTCAAGCAGTAGGCACCGTAAGAGCTTCGGGCAATTCCAAAACAGTTAAGAAATATAATTTTTTAGATCCTCAAGCAACTGCTCCTAAAATATCATATCGAATCAAACAAGTGGATTTTGATGGCACTTTTAGCTACACCGAAGTTTTGACTGTAAAGAAAAAACTTGAATCCAATGTCATGCTTGTTCAGCTTTCCAACGAAACCGTTAATAAGTCTTTTGATTTTACCATCGATGCGATGAAAGAAGGTGGCGCAGTGCTGCAACTGGTGGATGGTGCAGGAAATATCGCGTGGCAAGGCACTAAAATGCTCTCTAATGGATTGAATACGCTTACTATCGATATGTCAGCCCAACGCGAAGGCGTATATAAAGTATTGGTTATGATGGATAAAGATGAAAAATCTTTAACTATTCGTAAAACGTACGATGAAGTTGAAAAAGCCTCTAACGTAGCAGATAGAAAAAAGGTGAATAAAAATTAATATATGCGATGAGTGATGGGTGATGAGTGATGTAATTTTCACAACATCACTCATCACTCATCACCCATCACCCATCACCCATCACTCATCACCCATTAAAGATACTCTCCCAGCAAAGCCAATTTTACCCCCAAATCAGTATTCCCTTTTTGCAATTCCTCTTGAGCCAATAAATGCAGGCCCCTCAGTATATTGCCCGAAAAAAGCGTTTTTTGCACGCGATTATCCTTTTTTACTGTTAAAATATCCTCTTTTGTGGGCAATTCAGATAAGCCCGCAATTTGAGCAATATTATTTCCCGTTAAAACTTCACTTTTACGAATGCTTTCTGGCAGACCATCAAAGCCGACAATCATTGGTTTTTCACCTTGAGCAATTTCAAAAATAGCATTTCCATGCGCTCGGGTGTAATATGATTTACCCAATCTACCCACCAAATCCATTTTCTGTGGGTCGATTCTTTTCCCTTCGGCATCCAGAACTTGCTCATCTATGTGCATCCGCAATATGGTACAAATCATCAAATGACCCGCGCCCCCCTCAGTACCCAATGGGATTATTCTTTCTACTTTACATTCCATCTGAGCGGGTGATTCCTTTACCCGAAATGGACGAACCAAATCTGAAGCAATGGGCGTCAAACCCGCTTTTTCAAATTCACTTACCCCTTTTGGATACCGAACACTCGTTAAAGTCATTTGGCGAACGATGCCGTAATTCACGACATTGATGACGCATTCCATCGTTTCCTCTATGTTTTCAAGGGTATCTTTATTCGTTTTATCTTGGACGCGTCTTCCTGCCGAAAAAACAACCATGGGTGGATTTTGGCTGATGGCGTTAAAAAAACTGTAAGGTGCCAGATTGGCGTTGCCCTCTTTGTCCATCGTACTCACGAATGCAATGGGTCGAGGTCCGATTGAACCTATCATAAATTGATAAAAATCGAGCAGGGGAGTGGTCTGTGGGTCAATAACTTTCATGCTGAATTATTTTACAGTGTAAAGCGAAACTCGAATTTCGCATCAAAGCATTTAAATTTAGAATTAAATATCTTTTTTTCGATTTTTTAAATCTGCTGAGTTCAATATCTTATAAAAATCCTCTCTTGATATGACGCGTCCACCAAGACTCGTCAAATGTGGTGTTTCCTGTTGGCAATCAATCAACTTGACCCCCTCAGTAATAAGTTGGTTGACGAAGGAAATAAAACCAAATTTGGAAGCATTGGGCACTTTTGCAAACATACTTTCGCCAAAGAAAATTTCACCCAAGCGTACGCCATATAATCCACCCACCATCTCATCGCCCTCCCAAACTTCTACGGATTGCGCGTACCCCATTTCAAATAAAGCACTGTATGACTTGATTAAACTTTCAGTAATCCACGTGCCGCCCGATTGCCCTTCCCTTTTATTCACCCTACAATTTTGCATGACACCTTTGAAATCTTGATTATATGTCACCCGAAACTTATTTTGATTGAAATAAGGGCGCATACTCTTCGAAATTTTTAATTCATCGGGAAATAAAACCATGCGTGGGTCAGGCGACCACCATAAAATAGGCTCTTCTTCTTCGTTGTACCAAGGAAAAATCCCCAAACTATACGCTAAAAGCAACCTTTCAGGTTCTAAATCTCCTCCTACCGCTACCACATCTGGCGTATCAAAACTTTCAGGATTTGGGAAATATATTTCGGTGGATGAAAGCCAAATTGCTGGCATTTTAAATGAGATAAAAAATGAGTGATGATTTTTAAATGAGCCTTAAAATATAAAAAAATTTGTGAAGCATAAAATACACAAAGTTATGATAATCAATCTATTACAAAGATAAATATTATTTATCGGAATCATCTCCGCCTTCAATGACGGCAGAAAGTCCCCTATCAGTCAGAGCATCTTTTTTGGGTTTCAAGACGGAGTAAGGAGCGGTTTTTACCGTTGCTTTTCCTTTAAAATGGATGATGTAAGCCAACTGCTCGGCTTGGTCGGAGGAGTGTTCCAATACTTCAGTGAAACAATCTATTACCCAATCAAATGAGTTGACGTCATCATTATAAACGAGGAGATACGCATCATTCCCAATATCTGATAATTCATCAGCGAGGTCAATCTCCTCTTCAACAGCTACTTCTTCGTAAAACGGGTTCATTTTTGTAATAAAAATTAAAGGATATTTTTATATATTCTCGAGGGTTTCTCTTATCGCTGCAAAGTTAGGTAAATCTCCGGCACTTGGCAATACCTCCGCGTAACGAACTACCCCCTCAGTATCAATAACAAATGCAGCACGTTTCGATACGCCTTTCAAACCCAACGCAAATTGCTCGTAAAAGGCATCATATTGAGGAGAAACTTCCTTGTTAAAATCAGAAAGCAATGGGAAAGTATAATTATTATCTTCCTTGAATTTAGCTAAAGTAAAAGGTGAATCAACTGAAATACCCAATACTTCAGCGTTGAGTTTTTCATATTTTTTCATATTGTCACGTGCATCGCACAATTGAGTTGTACAAACACCTGTAAAAGCCATCGGAAAGAAATTGATAACGACATTTTTTCCTCTAAAATCACTCAGTTTTACTGCTTTTTTTTCATCAGAAATCAGTGTAAAATCAGGTGCTTGTTGTCCTACTTGGATTGCCATAAATTTTTGATATTTGTATTAATTGAATTTTTTGTAATTTTAAAAAGATTAACAAAATTACACTTTCTTGGTTTAAAAATATATTTTCACCCTTCCGAAATTTAAAAAAGAAATTGTCGGTTATTTTAGCCCAACTACTTAACTACTACTGACAACGGCCATTTCGATGAACAATACGCAACGAGCTTATCTTGAATTACATTTCGCAGTATTCCTTTTTGGTTTCACGGCTATTTTAGGGGGTTACATACAGCTGCCCGCCATTGCTTTGGTGTGGTGGCGTCTTTTGATTGCTTGCAGTGCTTTGATGATATATGGTAGGATTTTCAGTAAAATTAAATTATTACCACGCTCCCTTATTTTTCAACTCATCGGTACGGGTTTTATTATTGCTCTACATTGGGTAAGCTTCTTCGGTTCCGTCAAATTGGCAAATGCTTCGGTGGCTTTGGTCACATTTGCGACGACCTCTTTTCAAGCCTCTTTTTTAGAACCGCTCATTTTACGTCAAAAAATCAAGGGATATGAAGTTATATTGGGCGTTTTAATCATTCCTGCCATGATTCTGATAGTCGGCAGCCTTCCTTCGGGGATGGGATTGGGTTTTATGGTGGGTTTATTATCCGCATTATTAGCCGTTGTGTTTTCTATTTTAAATAAAAAAAATGTGGAAAAAGCCGACCCCCTCAGTATGATGTTCCTTAATTTGGGTGGAGGATGGTTACTTTTATCTGTATTGATGCCTTTTTATTTCATGTACGATAAAGATGCACATTTTATTCCTTCCAATTCGGATTGGGGATATTTACTCGTTTTAGCATTATTATGTACCAATTTGGGTTTTATGCTGTCGTTGAGGTCATTGCGCCATTTATCCGCTTTTGCTTCTAATCTGACCATAAATTTGGAGGCAGTGTATGGCATTTTATTGGCTTGGCTTATTTTAAAAGAAGATAAACAACTGACGCCTTCATTTTACATTGGAGCGTCATTGATAATCTTAGCAGTACTTATTTACCCATTTTTAAAGAATCGTTTTATTAAAAAAGCCGAAAAAATTTGACTTTCTTCGGCTCTCCATATCAACACCTAATGTCTATAACTATCTAAATTTGGTCGCCACCCATTTCTTCTTCTTGGTTTTTAAAACCCATTCGACGGCTGTGTTGGCAACGG
>JANMYC010001182.1:0-1864 GCA_031381715.1 Saprospiraceae bacterium | reverse complement strand
CAATTTTTAGAAAAATACATACTTACTTTAAGAGTTTTGGAACAAGATTCAGAAACATTAATAGATGAATATGTCGCCCAAATATCCGATGATTCTTTTTGTAGTCCTCGAATTTTAAAATTTATGATGGAACAAGGATCGGCTATGAATTCGCAAACTCATAAGAAAATTGGCAGTGTATGTCAGCCTATTTTGAGGGATAGTATTTGGCGGTCATTTGACTTGAACACAAGAACACAAATTAATAATCGAATTATATTCAATACGACCAAAGAAGCTATAAAATCCAAAAACGTAGTTTTAGCGCGTAATTTGGCTAATTTTGTTGCAAATACTTATGGAAGAAATGACCGACCGCAGGCTGAAATAGCACGACGTACAACTTTGATTGGTTATTTTAAAAACATAAAAGACACAGTCAGTTTCATAGAAGAAGCACAACGATTCGCAGACGGTATTTTGATGAAAGTTTCGGATGATTCATTAAAACAGTGGGATTTGAAGCAAAGAGAAGCTATTTATTCTCAAAGAGCAGCTGAAAAAAGATTTGTTTTGATTAGTTCAAAATATGCAACTGAACTCAATAATTTGGCTTGGAGTTTCTACTTAATGAATGATAATCCAGCTCATTTAAAAAAAGCATTAGAATGGACAAAGCGAGCAATGGATATACATGCTCATGTACTTATTTCGCCTTACCCTGATAATGCAGGTTATTTAGATACTTATGCCCATTTGAATTATAAATTAAAACAATTCGATGAAGCTGTGCTTTGGGAGACTAAAGCAGTTGAAGCTCAAAAAACAGCAGGCATGAAATCGGCAGGTTTTGAGGAAAAACTTGAAAAAATGAAGAATCGGAAACTTTAAATTCTGTATATTTTTTTAATAAAAGCCATTTGATAATTCAGATGGCTTTTATTTTTCCCATTTCAAAAAATCTCTATTGAAACCTTGAATACCGCAGAACGTAAAAATCAATCACAAATAATATATCCATTTAAACATTCATCAGCGATTGAAAACGAAGATACTCAAGCTCCTTTTTATCTATTTTTTCTTAAATTTAACTCAAATAAAAGCCCAGATTATCAATATTGAAGATAAAAGGGTGCGTTTGGGTGATTCCATTACATTAAAAGGTTTTGTGGATTTAGGGTTGAATTTTTACAAAAACGATAAGCATTTGACATCAGCGAGAGCGGTTGTACAGGTTGAAAAGCTGATTAAAAAGCATTTTTTATTGTTTATTGGTGGTTACAATTTTGTAAAAGGGGAGGGGCAAAGTTTTCTGAATGATGGCTTTATGCACCTGCGTTACAATACTGATTTGAGTGATAATTGGGTTCTCGAAGGCTTTATCCAAGCGCAATACAATGAGCGTACTCGGATACTTTTTAGGGGATTAATAGGGACGGGCGTGCGCTATAAAATTAGGTTGGCAAAAACACAGCGTATTTATTTAGGGCTGGCATATATGTTTGAAAATGACCAATTTAAGGATGCCACCCCTCGACAAAATGACAGTCGGATAAGCTCTTATTTATCGTACAATGTGCAATTATCGCATAATTCCAAGCTGGTACACACGACATATTTTCAACCTATTTTAACTGATTTTAGCAATTATAGGCTTTCCTCAGAAGCGGCTGTTTTACTCAATATCACAAAACGACTTATTTTTAAATTAACGGCGAATATTTCCAACGATAATGACCCCCGCTTGCCTAAAGAAGTGCCTAATTTTACTTACACTTGGGTAAATGGTTTGAGGTGGGATTTTTGATGTTTTATCGTAAAATACTGAGGGGGTACTATAAAAAAAGGTAATTACTTCGCTAGTCAGTCGCTTATGCTCCGTTTA
>JANMYC010001181.1:0-5407 GCA_031381715.1 Saprospiraceae bacterium | reverse complement strand
GTGGCATCACCATTACGTCTGCGGCTACTAAAACTAAGTGGGTTTGGAATGGCGAAGAGTATCCAATGAATATCATTGACACTCCGGGTCACGTTGACTTTACGGTTGAGGTGAATCGTTCACTACGCGTTTTGGATGGTTTAGTTTTCTTGTTTTCAGCAGTAGATGGTGTCGAGCCTCAATCTGAAACCAACTGGCGTTTGGCTGATGGCTACCGCGTACCGCGTATTGCTTTCATTAATAAAATGGACAGAGCTGGTTCTGACTTCTTCGCTTGCGTGAAAGATATGAAAGCGAAATTAGGTGCTAACGCTATTCCGCTTCAAGTGCCAATTGGCAACGAGGAGAAATTCATGGGCGTAGTTGACCTTGTTATGAACAAAGCGATTGTTTGGAATGAGCATGACCAAGGGATGACTTTCAAAGAAATTCCAATTCCTGAAGATTTGGTAGAGCTTGTTATAGAAACTCGTGCTCAATTGATTGAGGAAGTTGCGGGTTATGATGATAACTTAATGGAGAAATTCTTTGATGATCCGGAGTCTATCACTGTTTCAGAATTACAGGCGGCAATTCGTGCAGCTGTTATCGATATGAAAATGACGCCAGTAATGTGCGGGTCAGCTTTCAAAAATAAAGGTGTCCAAGCGTGTTTGGATGCAGTTTGTGCTTATTTGCCATCTCCATTAGATGTGGATGCGATTAAAGGTACAAACCCAAACACAGATGCAGTTGAAACACGTCAGCCTTCAGTGACTGAGCCATTCTCTGCTTTGGCATTCAAAATTGTTGCTGATAAATTCGTGGGTCGTTTAATATTCATGCGTGTTTATTCAGGTCGTTTGGATGCAGGCTCTTACGTATTGAATACCCGTACTGGTAAAAAAGAACGTGTATCTCGTATTTTCCAAATGCATGCTAATAAGCAAAACCCAATTGATTCAGTTGAAGCGGGTGATATTGCGGCAGTAGTGGGTATTTCTGATATTCGTACGGGTGATACATTCTGCGCATTGGATCGTCCAATCGTATTGGAATCAATGAATTTCCCTGAGCCTGTTATTTCCCTCGCTGTTGAGCCTAAGACTCAAAAGGATATGGATAAAATGGGTATGGCATTGAACAAACTTTCTGACGAGGATCCTACTTTCCGCGTTAAGTATGACGAAAACACCAACCAAACCATCATTAGTGGTATGGGTGAGTTGCACTTAGAGATTTTGGTGGATCGTATGCGTCGTGAGTATGGTGTAGAATGTAACCAAGGCGAGCCGATGGTTAACTACAAAGAGGCTTTAACTCAATCATTCACTCACCGTGAGAAGTTGAAAAAACAATCGGGTGGTTCTGGTTTATATGCAGATATGGAATTCACGTTGGGCCCTGCTGACGAAGATTTCTTGGAAAGCGAAGATTTCAAGTCAGGCAAGAAAAAGCTTCAATTCGAGTGGGCTATCGTGGGTGGTTCAATTGATAAAAACTATATCAAGCCAATCACTGACGGTTTCACAGCGATGATGAACAACGGTATCTTAGCGGGTTACAACATCGAAGCAATGAAAGTAAGAGTAACGGATGGTGGTATGCACGCAGTGGACTCGAAACCAATCGCCTTTGAATTATGTGCTAAGGAAGGTTTCAGAGAAGCTGCTCCAAAGTGTAAGCCAATTATCCAAGAGCCTATTATGAAATTGGAGGTAATTACTCCAGAGGAATACGTGGGTGGCGTTATTGGTGACTTGAACCGTCGTCGTGGTTTGCCAAAAGGTCAAGAAACACGTTTAGGTGGTGCAGTGGCTATTCAAGCTGAAGTGCCATTGTCTCAAATGTTTGGTTATGTAACGCATTTACGTACCATTACATCTGGTCGTGCTTCTTCTACAATGGAATTCTCACACTATCAAGAAGCTCCAGCGGGTATTGCTAAGGATGTTATTGAAAAGGCTAAAGGTCTTGTGAAAGCGTAAAATACTGAGGGGGTAACTTCTTAGTTTTCAATAAAATAAATGCCGCTTCCTTCTGGGAGCGGCATTTTGTTTTGCTGAATCATTCATTCAAAGTTTTGCTATAAAAGCTAATGATTTATTTAAAATTGATTGAATCTGTTAAAATATAAGCCGCATACATATCGTCGTTTCCCAATTTTTCACGCTCAAAATCTCTTGTAAAATGGCATTTTTCAAGTAATTTATGCGATTTTATGTTATCTTTTTGAGGGAAGGCTGTAATGTTTTTCAGTTTTAAAAAATCAAAGCCCAATTCAATGACACTCTTTAATGCCTCTGTCATAATGCCTTTTCCTTGAAATTGAGGTAATAATTCATAACCCAACTCCGCCTTATCTTTTTCGGCATCAATGTTCCAATAACAAATAGTGCCAATCAATGCACCGTTATCTTTCAACGTAATTGCCCAATATAAACCTTCGTTGGACGCCACCAAATTGTCTATTTTTTGGATAAAAGAAGCTGCTTCATCGGTCGAAATACTGAGGGGTCTATCCAAATAAGTATTGACTTCTGTATTCGAACGAATAGCATGAATGGCTTCAGTATCACTCATTTTAAGTCTTCTTAAAACCAAGCGAGCTGTTTCAATATCAGGATAAGTGTGAAAAAATGATGTTTTTAGCATTGGTTTTAAGGCTATTTATATGTTTTAATAAAAATGTCAATTTGCTTACTGGCCTCGGTTAAAGTTAAAATAACGGCTTCTCTCTCCGCTCTTTTTCGGACTTCATCTTCTGATTCGTCCTTTAACACTTTTGTGTAACAATCCTTGGTGACAACTGTCGAAAATGGCACTAATCCGGTGCGTATATCCATTAAAAAGACCTCTGTGGTGGCAAATGCCTTGGTTTCATCCTTTTTAAAAGCCTTAAATTTATAATAAATATCGCTTGTGGTAGAATAAACCAGTAACAAATCGGATAATAATCGTACACTTGTTTCACGCAGTTGGGTAATAGTGGGGTTCGAACTCAACATCAAGGACGGAATGGGGTGTACACTTTCCACTCTGCGGTTGTTTTTAAGCCCGGCCACTAAAGTATCTATATAGCTTTGTTGGGCTTTTACGAGGTTTTCGTCAGCCCTGTAGTAGTTATATTTGCTATAAAATTGATTGTTCATGCCGAATTTAAAAACCGCCAAACGCAGCGTATCAGGTAAAACTAAACGTCCGTCAAGCAGTTTTTGAATATCACTTTCCAATAAAGTTCGGTCTTTATCATTGAAAAGGGATTCGGTGATAGGTGTTCTAAAATTAGTAGATTGAGCTTTTTTCATAGAACAACTGCTTATCAAAATAGGGCATAAAACAAGTAGGAAGAAGTATTTTTTCATAATGGAATGGTTTTAATGAAAATTATATTTAGCCTGTCATAGAGATGCACGAAATGTATATTTAGGTGTGTTTTTAAAAGTTAAATTTCGGGATAACTGCAAACTTTTATAGATTAGCTACCCCCTCAGTATAAACCAGTTTTTTTAATGAAATAAAGTATATTTTTAATGTTTTAGCTTGAAAACTGACTAAATTTGTGTTTTTAACACTGCGAAAAACTTATAATCAACCATTTAAATAGAATATTGTGCAGGATACGTACCGTCATAAAGGATTGCGCCGACAACTCATGGAGGAATTAAGGGCTAAGGGCATTAAGGATGAGCAGGTTTTGGCAGCAATGAACACTTTACCCCGCCATTTTTTCTTGGATAAGGCATTTGAGGAATGGGCTTATGCGGATAAACCTTTTCCGATTGGGAATGAACAGACGATTTCGCAACCATTTACAGTTGCCTATATGACAGCCTTATTGGAAGTTAAAAAGAACGATAGAATCTTGGAAATTGGGACGGGATCGGGCTATCAAGCGGCAGTATTGGCTTTGATGGGCGCAAGGGTGTACACTGTTGAAAGGCAAGAGGAATTGCATAAAAAGGCTAAAGAGATATTGAAAAAATTGGGTTTGAATACGGTTAAATGCTTTTTTAGTGATGGCACGGTAGGGCTTTCGGAATTTGCGCCTTATGATAAAATTATCGTCACGGCGGGCATCCCCTCAGTACCTGATAGTCTTCGGCAACAATTGACCTTTGGTGGCGTTATGGTGATACCTGTTGGTGGGGAAGATGGGCAGCGGATGCAACGAATAGAGCGAAAAAGTGAAACTGAATTTGAGGTGAAAGAGTTTGAAAAGTTTCGATTTGTGCCATTTTTAAGTGGTGTCAATAAAAATAAAGAAGTTAAAAAGTAGATAGATTAGGGGTAGAGTTTTGAGAGAATGAAAGTAAAAAAATTAAGCGTTTAGAGTTTAAAGAGGAAAGCATCAAAGTTGAGATTTTAAACGTTAGTATGAAGTTGTACTTTTGAATGACTATATTTAAGAGTAAAAAATGCTATTGAAAGGCTTAATTTTAGCATTTTTAACATAAAATCATTTAAAAATCACGGTCAAACAGAATTTTAATTCTCTAAATTCTCAATTTTTAATTATCTTTGCGCTCTTATGAAAAAAAGTGTTTTAATTTTAGCAATATTAAGCGTTATCAGTTTGATAACCACATCTTGTAAAAACGAGTTTGAAAAGATTCGTGCAAGTGGTGATGTCAATTTATTGATGAAAAAAGGCTTAGAATACTACAGTAAAGGTGAGTACCAAAAAGCCCAAACGCTTTTTGAATTGGTGATGCCGAGTATCAAAGGTCGCCCAGAATTGGAAGATATTTCTTATAAATACTCTTACACGCATTATTATTTGCGTACTTACAAAACAGCGAGCTATTATTTCAAAAATTTCGCTACCACATTTGCGAATTCTCCTTTGCGTGAAGAAGGAGAGTATATGGCAGCTTATTCGGAGTATAAGGAATCTCCTAATAAGCGTTTGGATCAAGAGAGTACAAAAAGTGCGATTGATGGTTTCCAATATTTTGTGAACAACTTTCCTGAGAGTAAGCGCGTAAAAGATTGCAACAAATTGATGGATGAGTTGCGTAAAAAGTTAGAAGTCAAAGCATTTGAAGAAGGTGAATTGTACTTCAAAATTCAAGAATATCAAGCAGCAATAACTGTTTTTGATAATCTTTTGAAAGATTTTCCAGAAACTGCGGAAGCAGAACAGATTCGTTATTTGATATTAAAATCGGAGTTTTTACTCGCTGAAAATTCGATTTATGAAAAACAATTAGAGCGTTTTAAGCTTGTAGTTGAAAAATATAATGACTTTAATGAAAAATTTCCTAAGAGTCGTTATAAAAAAGATGCAGAATTATATTTAAAAACTTCCAATAATAAAATCCAAGAATTGAGTCATGTCAGACATCAAATCCAAAGTGCAAAGTCTTGATCCTAACGTAACAGCTCGTGACGTAGTGGGTCTGGTAAAAGACACAAAGAATATTTA
>JANMYC010000977.1:0-3637 GCA_031381715.1 Saprospiraceae bacterium | reverse complement strand
TAGCGAAAGAATCTGAAAATATGCTTTTAATAGGTTATTCAGATGCTTTCGCTACGCTCAGAATGACAAGAGTCTAATTTAAAAATGGGTTCAGAAAGGCGCATCGTCCCATTCTGAACCCATTTTTAATTGTATAAAAACCTACTTATCCGTCCAATAATCTATCACCAAAACCTTATCCAAATGAGGTCCTAACACAGCCCCAAATGCTTTGTGGTCGGGATGCGGCAAGTAAATAGCACGGTCTTTTTCAGAAGCAAAAGTGAGAAAAAAGCAATGCGTAAAACCTTGGTTGAGGTTTTCGGGGCTATTATTTAAGCCCCATTCGTAGGATTTAATCACCTTAATCTTGTTGGGTAATTCCCTAAAAGCGGCTTCAACTTTTTTGACGTCCTCGGCACTGCTGGTTTCTTTAAATTTAAATAAAACAACGTGGCGCAGCACTTTCACTGGTGCGGCTTTTTTCTTTGTCTGAGCATTCATAGTGATACTGACAGCAAGTAATAAAAGGATGATGGATGTGATTTTTTTCATAAAAATAGATATTTAATAGTGAAAGCTTAACAATCATATTGAATTTTGATAAAGGTATTTATAATATTTGATTTGCGGTTACCCCCTCAGTATAAAGCTGAAAAATTCTTGGAATGAAATATGCAATAAGTTATAAAATGCTTTAAAACACGTGGATTCATGCGGATTTAGGGTATTCAATACATTAAATCAATATTTTACACTAATCCAAAACTCAATTGATGACCAGTTTTAAAACTCTTTGCTTGTCTTTGTTTTTTCCCATTCTAAGTTTTAGCACTTTATTTTCTCAAAAGAACGAAAACCCTTTTGAGCGATATAAAAATGCATCTTGGCTCAAGGATGAAACGATTGCCGTGGCTAAAAACACGGAAACTTATACATTTAACGTCGAATATACTGAGGGGGTGCCTCGTGTAGTGGCTACCAAATCAGTGGACGAATGGCTTTTTGCGGCTAAAGAAAATCAAACCTTCCAGAACCGTATTTCTCTGAATGATGAGGTATCGGTGGAAGACGTGAAAATAAAAATAAAGGGTAGCAATAAGCTTTCAAAAAGCAATATCAGTGTTCATGACGTGCAGGATGAAGACATTTTCTCCTCGGATGCGCGTGCAGCAGATTATTCCATGGATTTCGATAAAACGAATGAAATGAACCATTTATATATTGCTAAAATTCGAGATGTGCGGTATTTGACACTTACTTTTTTTCCTTCGCATTATCCAATTGCGGAAAGAGAAGTGGTTTTTGAAATACCAGATTGGCTGGATATGGATTTCAAAGAGTTCAATTTTGAAGGTTTTAAAATCACTAAAAAGATATTACCCAATCCCAAAGGTGGGAAGCGGGTTTCGTTTACAGCTCGTGAGTTAGAGGGTTATAAAAATGAGAAAAAAGCGCCCAATGCTAAACGCATATTTCCGCACATCATGATTTTGTTTAAATCTTTTAAAGATAAAGGTAAAAAACAGCAATTATTTGAAACAGTGGGCGATTTATACGGTTGGTACAGTGGCATTTGCAAAGGAACGGGCAACAATCCAAGTGTTTTGAAAAGTCAAGTGGATAAATTGACGGCGGATAAAAAGACGGATTTGGAGAAGATAGAATCCATTTTTTATTGGGTACAAGACAATATCCGTTATATCGCCTTCGAGAACGGTATCATGGGTTTCCGACCCGATGCTTGTCAGAATGTGTATAAAAACCTGTACGGCGATTGTAAAGGCATGGCTAATCTTCTGAAGGAGATGTTGACACTTGCAGGCTACGACGCTCGATTGACTTGGATTGGTACGAATGATATTCCCTACGATTATTCCACGCCTTGCCTTTCGGTGGATAATCACATGATTTGCACCGTTATTTTAAATAATAAAAAATACTTTTTGGACGGCACCGAGGACTATATCGCTCTGGACGATTACGCCACACGCATACAGGGTCGGCAAGTGTTGATAGAGGATGGTAAAAATCATATTTTGGATAGAGTGCCCACTTTTAATTTTGATAGAAACCAAATCAATCAAAACATTGATCTCAAACTGACGGGAACTACTCTTAATGGCACTATCAATGCAGATTATATCGGGGAGACTAAAACCCGTATTTTATATACCTACAATCACATTCCAAACGATAAAAAGAAGGAAGCTTTAAAAGATTTTATCGGTAGTGGAAATGCCAATCTGTTGGTAAAAAGCTTAGAAACAAGCAGTGCTGATGACCGTAAAAATGCTTTTAAAGTAAAAGCTGCCTTTGACCTCAACCATGTTGTATCGGTTTCGGGAAAAGAGATGTATCTGACACTTGACTTGGATAAGGATTTTGAAAACTCAAAAATGGACTCCACTCGTCATTACGATTGGGAATTTATGTACACTTTTAATGATAAAACGGTGACAACATTCACGGTTCCGGATGGCTACAAAGTAGATTATATGCCTGATCCCATTGTAGCAAATACTGCATTTTTTAAAGCAGAAATGAAGTATGAAATGAAGGGTAACAGCATTATTTATACCAAAAAATTCATTATTCCAGAGTTGATTTTGAAAAAGAAAGACTTTGTGGAGTGGAATAAAATCATAAAATCTATTCGAGCATTTTATAAGGATCAAGTGGTGCTGGTAAAAAAATCGTAGCGAGACCACCCCCTCAGTATTTAGAGCAAATTTCAACAATTTTTAAAATATTAAAACAATGAAAAATCAACTATTTATCACTTTATTGCTTATAATAGGCGTACAATTATCACATGCACAAAGTAAAAGTGATAAAAAAAACAGTAAAACTGATATTGCCAGCACTGAGGTGAAGGGTCAATCCCAATCTTCAAATACATCTAAGTTCAATGGTGAGATTCCTGAAAAATGGAAAGATGAATCGGCTGTTATTCTCGATCAGAATTTATCCTTTGCTTATTATAATAAATCGGCTCTTTTGACGGCTGTGGAAACCAACTTAGTGACTGAGACCATTTCAAGGCGCATAAAATTGCTTGATAAATCGGCAGTAACGGATTTTTCAGAATTTTACTTTTATGAATCTGATAAAGATGAGCGCTTAAGAGAAAAGAAAAGCAAAGAAGGATTGGATGAAGCTAAAGTTAAAATTGCGGTAATAAAGCCATCGGGTGAGCGCATTAAAGTCAATATCTCGGATGCTGTGGTGGTGAAAGATGATGTACCGCGTTTTTACCGCTCTTATTATGTGGGTGAAAAAACCTACAAAAAAATTGCCATTCCAAACCTCAACGTTGGGGATATTTTGGACTATCAGCTATCGGTGGATTATGTTGTAGCGATAGATAGAATCACTACTTACCACGCTTTCGCTCCTTTTTACAACACATTATCCAACAAATATGCGGTGTTGAAACAGGAGTTTAATTTCATGTTAGAAGAGGGTTTTTATCTGAATTTGAATACTTATAATGGTGCACCTGAATTTAAGCGTTTGGATTATGGCTATGATAAAAAGGGTAAAAAGACCGATAAAATGCGCACTTTCCAGATTGTGGATGCCAATAGAGATAAGTTACCAAATGAAATCATGGCGTTGCCTCAATCTCAATACCCCTCAGTAAAATTGCAAGTGG